>CANFME010000019.1 GCA_947448305.1 Burkholderiaceae bacterium | reverse complement strand
GACCATTAAAGAACCTAATGATTTAGAAAGTGCCTGGTTTGATTTAGGTCAAGTGGAGTGCATTTTAGAAAAAAAATTAGATCTGGCTTTTGAGGTTTCTGCTATTGTCGCTAGATCCTTTGATAATGCGGTTGCTATTTTTCCGGTAGCCCAAAATGAGCACAGAAATGGTATTCTTCATTTAAGTACCGTACCTGCTCCATCACTCAGTGAGTCTCAGGAAAAAGAAATTTTGGAGGCAACCAAAACAATTATTCGCGAATTAGACTATGTAGGTGTTTTATGCGTTGAGTATTTTGTTTTAGGGGACGGTACCTTGATTGTGAACGAGATTGCACCAAGACCACATAATTCAGGCCACCATACTTTAGACTCCTGTTTTACTAGCCAATTCGAACAGCAGGTTAGGACTTTAGCAAGACTTCCACTTGGAAAAACAGATTTAATACAACCAGTGGTGATGTTAAATTTACTAGGCGATATTTGGTTTGATGATAATAATCAACTGATTCAACCTGACTGGGATAAAGTACTTGCCATACCTAGTGCTAAATTACATTTATATGGCAAGACTGAGCCTAAATTAGCCAGAAAAATGGGCCACATTAACTTTCTAGCTGATGATGTTGAATCAGCCTTGTCGGACGCAACCCTTGCAATGGAAATTTTAGGTATTCCTAAAAAATGAATATTGAAATAATTGGTCATGCATCAATAGATATTTCAAGAAGTGTAAATCATCTTATTCACGATGGACTGATTGGGTTTCCGACAGAAACCGTCTATGGATTAGGAGCAAGAGCAGACCATCCTAAAGCAGTTGCAAAAATATTTCAGTTAAAAGGGCGACCATCAAACCACCCGTTGATTGTTCATATTCCGCCAGCTAAAGAAAATACAGATTCTCATTGGATGACCCAGCTTGAACCCTGGGCTAGAGATATCCCTAATGAAGCTTTACGCTTAGCCCAAGCCTTTTGGCCAGGTCCTCTAACTATGATTTTTCAAAAGGCCAAAGGCGTTATCGACGAAGTTACTGGCGGCAATGAGACTGTTGGATTAAGATGTCCTAATCAAAAAATTGCAATAGAAATATTAAAGCAATTAGGTACTGGAATTGCAGCGCCATCAGCAAACCGATTCGGTAAAATTTCTCCAACCAATGCGCAGCATGTTTATGAAGAATTTAGCCCTACGAAAGATTCATTTTCAGATGAATTTGATCTTTTCATTGTTGATGCTGGCGATTGTGAAATAGGTATTGAGTCGACCATTATCGATCTGACAAATATTGAAACCCATGGACTCAGAATTTTGCGTCCTGGAATGATTTCTGTGAAAGAGATTGAAGATAAAACAGGGCTTACAGTCGGAAAAGTAGCCAATAATAAAGTAGCGCACTCTGGAAGTCACCTCGCACATTATGCTCCAATGACGCCCTTAAAAATCATTGAGAGTCCATTAGCGCAGATGAATTTTCTACCGAATGAAAACAGTATTTACTTGAGTATGATGGATGAAGACTTAACAAGTGTAATAAACATTCCCGCTCATCCTTTACCGACAGATGCCAAAGACCTAGCTAAAATAATTTATGCTTTATTAAGAGAGCTTGATAAAAAATCTTATAAAACCATTTATCTCCGAGCTCTACCTCAAGATAGTCAATGGGATGCAATTAGAGATCGATTACAGCGTGCAGCTACTGGATCTGGGAAGTCTTAGTATCTTTAGAGATCTTCAGCGGTCCATCTTCAGATAGCCAAATGATTAGAGCGTCGTTAACACCACTTAGTCCTTCATTTGCTTTGACATGATTTACCATGCTTGAAATTGCATAAATTTTCCCAGTTTTACTCACTACAAAGCCAGCGACTGATCGTACATTGCGAAGCGAACCGGTTTTGATATAAGCCCCACTTTGATTAAGCTTATCTGGCAATTGTATTTTGTTTTGTAATGCGTCCTTATGCCAAACATGATTAACAAAATTTTTAAATTGATTAACCAAGCGATGGCGCATAGTGCCATCAACCCCAGCAATCGGTAAAGAACTAATAAAAATATCGTTATGTTTCGAGAGGGCAGCATATTTGAGTAAATCAGTCATATGTTGCGGTGATATTCTCTCAATGTCGGATAAACCTGAGCCATTTTCTAATATCAATTCAGACATATTAAATTGATGATCTTTTAGCCATTTATGCGTTTGAGAAATTGCGTCCAGTGTTGAAACTTGTAATTTATTATTCTCTAAGGCAGGGGTTAAAAAGATTTGCCGTGCCATGACGTTATTTGAAAACTTATTGGTATCGATGACTGCTTCAGTTAACGAGGTACCGGCATACTCTAAAATAAGCGGCGTATCATTTGGGACTTTATTATTTAGGAAATTTGGTTTTTTTAACCATTGCCCACCCACAGACTCCCAGGCTGAAATAAAACCCATTTTGAAAAATTGATCATTGGGAATTGAGACAACATTGAAAACTACGTCATTACATTTACTTGGTAATTTCCCATCCAAGTTTGCAGTCCATTGCTCATTATCTTCTTGAGTTAAGCTTAGCTTAATATTTTTTTTCCAGTCGATACAATCGCCTTGGAAATTTTTAAGGCGATTATTGACCTTGAAATTAGCTAGTAAAGGAGTATAAGAAACATCTACGTTTTTCTTACTTGAGCTTAAGTGAAAAGAAATCGTTTGAAATGAATATAACAAAGGATTCGGAGAAACGTTATACGATTTTGATTCCTCGCCATCATTGGGGGCAGAATCTTTTACAGAAGGGTTGTAGGCGGTCATATCCAAGCTGATGTCAGCGTTGATTTTGTTCACACCTAAACTTTTTAATTGATCCATTAGTCTGACTAAACTTTCTGGCACCATTTTAGGATCACCAAATCCTTTTACATAAAGATGTCCCTCTAGGACTCCTCGATCTATCCTGCCTTTTAAATAAAGCTTGGTTTTGAAACGATACTCTGCGCCTAATTGATCCAATGCACTAATAGTGGTTAAAAGTTTGATAGTTGATGCAGGATTCATTGCTAAGTCAGCATTCCAACCGATAGAATGAAAATTCTTAGTATTATCATCAGGATTAAGTAACATGACAGAAAAAGCAAAAGAATCGCTAGGTAAATTTTTACCCACTAAAACTTTCTGAACTTCTGGGGGGATAAAATTCTCATGTGCTAATGCGTTAAGAGAATAAGAGGAGATGAGAAGAGTCATTCCAATAATTAATTGAAATGATCGGTGGATGGAATTAAACTTCAAAAAATAGAGCATTAGAAACAAATTTGCAATTGAGCATGGTTAAACTTAGATTTCATTTAAGCATAAATTCAAAATAATATTTGAATGTTTTAAATAAGGTCTTTTAAAAAGATGAAAAGATAGGAGATAACTGGTGAATAAACTAGAATTAGCCCAAGAGATTGCTATCGGAGCAGATATCCCTTTACAAAAAGGTGAGCTTGTTTTGCAGGTGATATTAAGAAATATTGAATCTACATTAGTTTCGGGAGAAGCTATTCAAGTTGCAGGCTTTGGAACTTTTTCAGTAAAACTTCGCTCTGCTAGGAAAGGGCGGAACCCAAAGACCGGAGAAACTATTCAAATTGAGGCTTCAAATGCAATCAAATTCTCTTCAGGTAAAGGTTTTAAGGAATTCCTAAATACCGATGAACATTAATTGTTTACAATTAGAAGGATTCTTTGAAGGAGATTTAACTTGAGCCCGATTACCAATATTGAAGATTTAAGAGTTCTCCATGAAAAACGTGCACCACGTATGTTTTATGATTACGTAGACTCCGGCTCATGGACTCAAAGCACTTATCGAGCAAATGAATCAGATTTTCAATCGATTAAATTTCGTCAACGCGTTGCTGTCAATATGGCAAATCGCTCAATTAAATCCACTATGTTGGGGCAAGAAGTTGCTATGCCGGTGGCTTTAGCTCCGGTTGGAATGACGGGGATGCAGTTTGCTGATGGAGAGATTCAAGCTGCAAATGCCGCAAAAAAGTTTGGAGTTCCTTACTGTTTATCAACGATGAGTATTTGTTCTATCGAAGAAGTGTATAAGAGAACCCAAGCACCATTTTGGTTCCAGTTATATGTAATGAAAGACAAAAGGTTTGTTTCAGCATTAATAGAGAGAGCCCGAGCTGCTAACTGCTCTGCTTTAGTGATTACGTTAGATTTACAAATCTTAGGACAGCGCCATAAAGATATTAAGAATGGTTTATCTGCTCCGCCAAAACCAACCATTAAAAATTTACTAAACTTAATGACTAAACCATCTTGGTGTTTAGGAATGCTAGGCACAAAAAACCGTGATTTTGGTAATATCGTTGGGCATGTGCAAGGTGTCGATAATATGTCGTCATTGAGTGCCTGGACCGCCGGCCAATTTGATCCTTCTTTAGACTGGTCAGAGGTAGAAGCCATCAAAAAACAATGGGGTGGAAAAGTTATCCTCAAGGGTATTATGGATGCAGAAGATGCAGTTCTAGCTAAAAATGTTGGAGCCGATGCCATTATTGTTTCTAATCATGGTGGTCGTCAATTAGATGGCGCTCCATCCACCATTGCGGCCTTACCTTCTATTATTCAAGCTGTTGGAAATGATGTGGAAGTATGGTTAGATAGCGGTATTCGTTCTGGTCAAGACGTTATTAAGGCTCTTGCTTTAGGGGCAAAGGGAACTCTTATTGGCCGTTCTTATATTTATGGTTTGGGAGCCATGGGTGAGGCCGGAGTAACGAAGTCATTAGAAATTATTGCTAATGAATTAGACCTCACCATGGCTTTTTGTGGACTAAGAGATGTCAAGCAAGTAGATTCAAAAATCTTATTAAATGGCAGTTACTAATTAACGCCCACCAGAAACATCAATCAGGGCACCATGAACATAGCTGGATTGGTCTGAACATAACCAAAGAACTGTTTGGGCTACTTCAGTTGGTTCCCCAATCCTTGCCATTGGAACGCCCGCACCCCATTTTTCAATCACTTCGCGACCACCATGTAAGTCGTGAATGCTAGTTCCAATGAGTCCCGGGCGGACAGCGTTTACTCGGATACCCACATTACCAACTTCCTTCGCTAATCCCATTAAAAAGCCGTCGACAGCAGCTTTAGACGCCGCATAATGAATCTCTTGGGCAATTCCACCAGTTCTTGCCGCAACGGATGACATGAGAACAATTCTGCCGCCTTCTCCACCCAGTGCAGTAGACATTCTTTTAATTGCTTCTCTTGTTGAGATCATCAGACCGATTACATTGATATCAAATAATTCTCTCAACTGTGCAAAGGTCGTTTCAGTTACTGGATTTTGTCCACCAATAATTCCTGCGTTTGCAACGAAAGCATCAAGTTTTCCATATTGATCAACGTCTTTAAATAATCGAACAATTTCATCTTCTTTTGAGCAGTCAGCTTGAATGGCAGCAGCTGCGCCACCTTCGCTAATAATTTGCTGAACCACACCCTCAGCTTCCTTAGCGCCTCTTGTGTAGTTCACGACAACAAAGTACCCTTGTTTTGCGGCACCTTTTGCAATTTCAGCGCCGATTCCTCTACTTCCGCCAGTGATTAGCATGACTTTTTTATTCATAATGTCTCCCCTATAGTATTTCAATTTTAAACATGTTTTTAATTCACACTCAGGTCTAGTGAATTTTTTCTTTATTTGTACTGACACGATGATTTAACAGTAAGGTATTTAAAAAATGATTAATATCCTCATTATTGTTTTGTAAAGCATCAATCAGGGCTGTTTTGGCAGTTTCAAAATTACAAAAGCTTGCATCATCAATTTGCTTACAAGCTTTTATGACCTCTACAGCTTGAATAATTTTTGCCCCGCCAATAATCTTATGAACCAACTGTCTAATTACTTGGGGATTACTTTCGGCATTAATTTGGGAAAGTTCTGTAATGATCTGATTTTGACATTTCATTAAAGACTCTAAAATATCTATTTGATTATTCACATCCGATCCCGTGAATTCAAATAGGGATTTAAGGTTCCACGATTTGGGGGCACTTAAACCGAGGGAGTGAGAGATGATTTCCTTTAAGTGCTTTAACTCAACCGGTTTAATAACAAATTGAGATACGCATGGAATTGTTGAACTAAGGGACTGTATTTGTCCGGTTAAGACAATAACAGGAATGTTTTTGTAATGGTTGTTGATGTAACTTGCCAATTCAGAGCCAAGCATCTGCGGCATGGATTCATCGGTTAATACTAAGTCAATCGTAAACTCAGACAAAACCTTTAAAGCTTCTTCACCGTTGGAAGCTTGCCGAACTTTATAGCCTAATTGAATCAGTTGCTTTGCTAAAACTTCTCGACAAACTTCGTAATCATCAACAATTAAAATAGTGCTCATTTCTAACGGTAATTTATCAGCCTTACTAAGAGTCAAGTGTTCATTATTTAGTGGATGGGCTTGTGCAGAAGATCTTTTACAAGAAACCTTAAAAGAAGCACTAGTTCCTAAGTCTTCCTCACTAATAAGTGTTAGATGACTATCCATCATTTGTAATAAGTTATTCGTGATACTTAAACCAAGACCCGATCCGGGCATCGATGAGCCTAGTCGAGAATTCCCTTGCTCATAGGGCTCCATGATTCTTGCTAAGTCTTGGTGGTTCATGCCACAACCTGTATCAGCAACATGAAATTCAATTAATTGTTCAGCATGACTATCGCACAGTACTTGGCAAGTCACGCTGATTGAACCTTCTTTAGTAAATTTCACCGCATTACCAATTAAATTTTGTAGAACTTGTCTAATCCTTACTCGATCGATGAGTAAGCTAGGGGCTATAGTGGGATCAACAATTAAATGCAACTGCGTTTTATGATCATTCGCTAATGCAGAATAAGACTGCATCGTATTTTCAAGAAGATCAATCAGGCTCGTTGGTAAATAGGAAGGTTGATACTTACCGGATTCTAGTTTTGTTAAATCTAGAACTTGGTTAAGAATTTCTAGAAGAGATTTGGCAGTATGGTGAGCGCTAATTAACAATTTTTTATTTTCACCACGCATCGAACCATCATTTAATAAAAATTCATGGATTCCGAGGATTGCTTGAATAGGATTTCTTATTTCATGACTAATTGTTGCGAGAAAATTTGTTTTTGCTTCATTTGCTTGTATTGCATTGATTTTAGATTTAACTAATTTATTCATGTTATCGATATTGTGTAAGTAGGACTTTCTGGATTGCCAAGCAACTTGGCAAATCAAAATTAAAAATGTACATAGGCAAAATATAAAACCTAGTAACCAAGAAGCGGTATGTGATCTTTGTAAAGTTAAGTATCCGTCGTCGGGAATGTGAAAAAAGTAAATCGTTATTAAAAGTATTAAAAATAAAATTAAGGACTTATTTACTAAGTTAAATTGAAAGTATTGGTTCATATGTTTATTCCTTATTAATCACAAACTTTGTTTTCCCGACAGTAGCAAATCAGATCTGCCATATTGTCAATACCAAGTTTTTCAAATACCCGCATCTTGTATGTGGAGACTGTTTTGTGACTAATGTTGAGTGTGTCAGAAATTTCATGATTTCCTAGGCCTTTTCCTAAATGCTTTAATACTTGAAACTCTCTTTGTGATAAAGATTGAAGTTGCTGATTGACTTCAACCCGATGAATATCCATTGAGGTAATAGAGTAAAAACAAAATCCTTGAGCAACTGAGGTACATGCGGAAATAAAAACCTTAGCACTCACTGATTTGTTTAAATAACCATGCGCTCCGATTGCTCGAACTCTATTCCCATAAGTTTTTTCGTCCAGACTTGTGAAAATTAAAATTCTTATGTTGGGGTGCTTTGCCCGCAATCGGCGGATAACATCGAAGCCATCCATATCAGGCATGTCCAGGTCTAAGATCACCAAGTCTGGATTAAGTAAGTTGCAAAGCATTAAACAGCTTGTGCCATTAGTCGCCGTTTCAATAACTTCAAACGTAATTAGACTGCTCATAATGCTTTTCAATGCCATAATCATCGTAGGATGGTCATCGACTAGCATTGTTTTAACTAGCATAGTTTTCTCTCTCCGTTAGTTGAGGAATGCGGTTTTTTATTTACTGATAAATGTGCAAATTGACTTTCATTAATTTTTAAAATTTGATGCTTAGTGACAGACGGCATTAATAAAGTTCCATAGCAATAGTTCAGTTTCATATTTCTTGCGAAAGTTAAATCATGCACTAATGAGATACCCCCGCTATAAGTATGGATTTTTTGATTAGAAATTAAGGTTGTTAATTGATGGTAAATTTCTTTGGTATGCGTAGTCATTGATACGGCTCTAAGTAAACCAATGGATAAGTGAACTCCCGAAAATAACTTTTGTTTAAGCCACGAAAATTCTTGTTCACCTCCATTGAATCCCCAAAACTCAAAAATGATGCCGAGCCGTTGTAACTTCAATAAACTTGGCATAAAGTTTTGGTTAGTGGGCTCTTGTAGTCCTATGATTGGTATCTTAATGAGGCCAATTGGTAGGCTGGAAGAAGTTATTTGTGTAATCAATTGCTCAAGTAAAACTTCATTACTGAGATTTTTTTGATGAATTGGTAGTAGTGTATTAATTGCCCTGCCGTGACAGTGCCAATAAGCTATATTCTTTAAACCATCTTGGACCTGTTGAATGATTTGATTGCAAGGCGCATCCACAAGAGATTGATGTAAAACACCTGAAAACTCTTGCGTCATTGTGTCAAAGATAGGCATTAAATTTACAAGCTGAGACTCCAGAAATTTTTCTTGTGGTTTTGACTGAAATAAAACATTTTCTTTTTTGATAATATTTTTAAAAACAGAATAAATTCCCTTTTTTGATGCCATTTTTAACTCCTTAAACTATATCTATGATGTTTAAGTCTAGTTTTTAAACCTAAGGATTTATATAGGTAATGGCTGATAGTTTTGTAGGAATTCTCCTACAAAGATCCCTTTTCTTATGGGTTTATTTTTTGAAGTATTTTTTATTTGAGAAAACATATTTTGAATGTATGTATTGACATTTTTCTGAACTAATATAAAACTGAATCAAGTTTGATTAATGGCTTTCATAAAAAATTTTCGATAATTCATTTAAAGAGGTTGGCAATTGAGATTTAAAAAAGAACTCACCTTAGGACAGTCCCAAGAAAACTTTGAGTCAATTATTGGAACTTCACTAGTAATAAAGGGCGACTTACACATCTCCAAAGGTATAAGAATCGATGGAAAGTTATTTGGCAGCATTTTTCAAGAAGAGAACCAAACTGCGACTGTAGCCGTCTCAGAATCGGCCGAAATTGTCGGAGATATTCATGCCCAACATGTAATTGTTTCTGGCAAATTGACAGGGAACATTTTTGCACTCGAAAGAGTTGAGCTTTTAAGCAATGCTCATGTTGTGGGCAATATCCAATATGGATCTATTGGTATTGCCGTTGGTGCGAAAATTCATGGAAATTTAAATGAATATCAACCTAACGGTGAAACTCCCGTTAAGTTAATTTCTCATAAAAAAGCTTAATATTTGAACTATGCAATTTATCTGGGTCTCTGGGCCGGTCGGCCATATTAGAACTTTTAATATTACTTTCAAAAATGTACTCATTAGTTTTTTAGGGCTTGTCTTTTGTTTTATTGCTTTGGGCGCTTTATTGCAGTTTTTTGGTTTTCGTTGGGCCATTGAATACAACCCTGCGATTGCTAAATCTTTAGGCAATGTGCATTCTGGCTTTGAAATTGATAACTTGAATTATTTTTATCGCAGTAAATTGAACGAAATTCAACTAAAGCAACAACAAGTCAACGAGCAATTATTAGAACTGGAAGAAAAAAATAGGGCCTTAACTAAATTATTAACTCCTAATGTGAAGTTCAAAGAACACTTAACAGAGAAAGATATTGGAGGACCTTTTTTACCAAAAAATTTAGATTCGAATAAAAGTTTGTTGGATGTGATGGATATTACCTCCAGTCAAATGAGCCTTAGCCAAAAACGAGTGGAAAAATTTAACCATTTTTGGGGGGAATATTACGAAAAGTTAGCCCATACGCCTCTATTAATTCCAGTTTCCATGGTGAGCCTATCTAGTGGATTTGGTTTACGCACAGATCCAGTTAATAATTATCAAAGTGATCACACTGGATTAGATTTTCAGGGTCCCATCGGTATGCCAATTTATGCCGCTGGCGATGGGAAAGTAATCAGTTCTGGTTGGGATAATGCTTACGGTTTAACGGTCAAAATAGAGCACACTAATGTATTTGCGAGTAAGTATGCCCACGCAAGTAAGATTTTGGTCTCTGAGGGGCAAGATATTAAGGCTGGTCAAAAGATCGCCTTGATTGGTAATACCGGAAGGTCTACAGGCCCCCACTTACATTTTGAAATTATTAAATCTGGCAGTCCTGTTAATCCAAAGGATTATTTGGTTGGTCTAAATCCGGGCTCCCAACGATGATTGTCTTATTGTCGTTGGTTATTAGGTATTTCGAGTAAGGCTTGGATCACTTTCAAATAATAGCTCATCAAAGTCGTGGAATGGAGATGCCCGCATAAACTCCAACAATGATTAATGGGCGAAAGTTAAACGATCTTAATCTGATTCAGAAATCAAAGCTTGCTTCATTTTTTTTAGTCTAGTATGAGTTTTTCAGATTATTTTTTCAAATCGCGATAAAAATTCTCATGGGGGCCAATGGCCTCTAGTGTTATCAATTCTAAAGTATCTTTGACGGTATAGCCCAATAAATAAAGCTGGTTTTGGCTACGAAATTTGAACACGAACATATCGCCTAAATCGCCTTTTTTCTTTTCGCCGATGCTTGGCTTGTTCGAAATTTCCTCAACGGCAATATTAACGTCTGAGGCGACATTATCGTGAAGTTTTTTGTATGCACGACTAAATCTTTTGGTTTGTAGAACTTCGAAGCCCATTAGTTCTTAGGGATGTTTCTAGGGACAAATGGTGTTAAGTTGTCCTGTGGTTCAGAGAGTGCTAATAAAGACTCGGCTACAAAAGTAACTGGTAAATCAGGGTTATCTAGGGCAGCTCGACCAACCATTGCCCAAAACTCTATTTGACCTGCAATAGTTCGATGTTCGATTTTTGATTCGGTTTTGGCTTGCTCATAAAGCAAATCATCAATCCTAACGGGCATTCCCATAATTTCTCTCCTTAAATTCATAATCAGTTTACTACAATTGTAGTAAACACTATTTGAAAGTTCTTTAAAAGTTATCAAACCTCTGAATCTAATTGTAAAAATCTTATTTTTAAAATGAAAACGACTACAAATTCAGTCAAAGTAAGTATTGGTAGCAAATTCCATCATTAATCCAAACAATCTAGTACCTCGGTTGCAAAAAAATAAAACAAATACTATAATTGTTAGCAATCACCTCTATAGAGTGCTAACAATTTATTCTAGGTGTATTTTTTGTTAATGAATTCAGTGACTTGAATAGTTAACTATTGGTTTTTAACTTGATTTATTTTTAGGAGAACGCATGAATTTACGTCCATTGCATGATCGTGTGATCATCAAACGTTTAGATACAGAAACAAAAACAGCATCAGGAATCGTTATCCCTGACAACGCAACTGAAAAACCAGATCAAGGTGAAATCCTTGCGGTAGGACCTGGTAAGCGTGATGACAGTGGAAAAATTATTGCATTAGATGTCAAAATTGGCGATCGGGTATTGTTCGGTAAATATGCTGGTCAGACAGTTAAAGTTGAAGGCGATGAATTACTCGTGATGCGTGAAGAAGACATCATGGCAGTTGTTCAGAAGTAATTAAAAAATAATTGAGAGGAAATATACATGGCAGCTAAAGACGTAATATTTGGAGATTCAGCACGCGCACGCATGGTAGAAGGTGTAAACATTCTTGCCAACGCTGTGAAAGTGACACTAGGACCAAAAGGTCGTAACGTAGTATTAGAGCGCTCATTTGGCGGTCCAATCGTTACTAAAGACGGTGTTTCTGTTGCTAAAGAAATCGAACTAAAAGACAAATTACAAAACATGGGTGCACAGATGGTTAAGGAAGTTGCTTCCAAGACTGCTGATGACGCTGGTGACGGAACAACTACTGCAACTGTACTCGCACAGTCAATCGTGCGCGAAGGTATGAAGTTTGTAGTGGCAGGTCATAACCCGATGGATTTAAAGCGCGGTATTGATAAAGCAGTTTCAGCAGCTTTGATTGAAATTTCAAAGCTCAGCAAGCCTTGTACTACTACTAAAGAAATCGCACAAGTTGGTTCGATTTCTGCAAATAGCGATACAAGTATTGGTCAAAGAATCGCTGAAGCAATGGAAAAAGTCGGTAAAGAAGGTGTTATCACTGTTGAAGATGGCAAATCTTTAGAAGATGAATTAGATGTTGTTGAAGGTATGCAGTTTGATCGTGGTTATTTATCACCATACTTTATTAACAACCCTGAAAAACAAGTAGTGATTATGGAAACTCCATACATCCTATTGTTTGACAAAAAGATTAGCAACATCCGTGATTTGCTACCAGTACTCGAGCAAGTAGCTAAGTCTGGTCGTCCATTACTCATCATCGCAGAAGATGTCGAAGGTGAAGCATTAGCAACTTTAGTTGTGAACAACATTCGTGGCATTCTTAAAACTTGTGCAGTAAAAGCACCTGGTTTTGGTGATCGCCGTAAAGCAATGTTGGAAGATATTGCTATCCTAACTAAAGGTCAAGTTATTGCTGAAGAAGTTGGCCTCACATTAGAAAAAGTAACTTTAGATGATTTAGGTCAAGCTAAGCGTGTTGAAATCGGTAAAGAAAACACAACGATTATTGATGGTGCTGGTGATGAAAAGCAAATTGAAGCGCGTGTTAAACAAATTCGTGCCCAAATCGAAGAAGCTACAAGTGACTACGATCGTGAAAAACTCCAAGAGCGCGTTGCTAAATTAGCAGGCGGTGTTGCAGTGATTCGTGTTGGCGCAGCAACTGAAGTAGAAATGAAAGAGAAAAAAGCACGTGTTGACGATGCATTACACGCTACTCGTGCAGCTGTAGAAGAAGGTATTGTGCCTGGTGGTGGAGTAGCTTTGGTACGTGCAAAACAATCAATCTTGAATTTGAAAGGCGATAACGCTGATCAAAATGCAGGTATCGGTATTGTATTGCGCGCCATGGAAGAGCCACTTCGCGTAATCGTATCTAATGCTGGTGACGAAGCCAGCGTTGTTATTAATAACGTAGCTGCTGGAACAGGCAACTATGGATACAACGCTGCAACTGGTGAGTATGGCGATTTAGTGGAGCAAGGTGTTATCGATCCAGCTAAAGTTACAAAAACAGCACTCGTTAATGCAGCTTCAGTAGCAGGTTTGTTGTTAACAACAGACTGTGCAATTGCTGAAACAGCAAAAGACGATGGTCCATCAATGCCAGGTGGTATGGGCGACATGGGCGGTATGGGTGGTATGGGCGGTATGATGTAATTTACCAAAATATCGGTAAAGTCAATAAGGCACCTTCGGGTGCCTTATTTTTTAAAAAGAGTTGAACAAGTGTTTAATAAAGTTGAAATATTAAATTCATGCAATTGAAACATTAAGGTAACAAAAAAGACATGTTTGAAATATATTATTTAAAAATATTTTAAACAAGGATAGATATGAAAAAGCAAGCTACCAAATTCAAACTACATCCAATTTTTGCCGGTATGGCAATGTTAGGTTTAGTACTACCACATTCATCATTCGCACAACAAGTTACCGACGTCGGTATTGTTAATGCAACTGGCGGTGTTGGTGAGGCAACAAATCCTAAAAACTATGATTCAGTAAAACTTTCACCAGTCAGAACGTCATTAGATGTTGCTAGACCAGTAGCAGAATTAAGCCAAGAGTATATCGATAACTTTACAACTCCAATGTCAAACTTTGCAAATATTGCAAACGGCATGTTGCCAGGTGCTTATGGTATTGCATCAAACGGTCCTGGCGGTTCTGATGATAAGATTTGGTTCCGTGGCTTCAAAGATGGTAACTGGACAATGACATTTGACGGTATCCCGTACAACGATACAAACGACCCAACACATCACTCACAAGCCTTCTTCCCAGCACCATTCATCGGTGGCATGACATCTGACAGAAGTCCAGGAACTGCTGCTTCAATCGGACCTGCAAACTTCGGTGGAACGATTGGTTTGTTATCACGTCCGGTTGACAATGAGCGCAGAGTAAGTGCTTTTTATAACTTTGGAAGCTTTAATACCAATGAATACGGAATGGAACTTGCAACTGGTTATTTAGAAAATGCACCAGCTACAAAAATCTTGTTCAATATTCATCATATGGACTCTGATGGAGCGCAAACTTACAACAGACAATATAGAGACGGCGCAAGTTTCAAGTTAGAGTCAGCAATATCTCAAGACACTTCAATGACTTTATTTGCGTCTTGGGTTCACTATATGTCTAACTCAGGTGGCACAATTCAGCCACAAACATACGCTGTTTATACAATTCCTGGGGCAAAAGCAGCCGTACCTGGAAACTTTAAAGATGATGTAAGTTATTACAACAGTAATAATCCATCACGTGCTGATTATTTAGGTTACAACAAATATGACGTTACAACATCATTCAACTATTTAGGTTTTAAATCTAATTTAGGTGGTGGTTGGAAGCTTGATAATAAGACCTATTTTAATTATTATGCTAACCAACAAAACTACGCAAACATTTCTGCTCCTGATCAAACTTCAGCATCTTTGTTAGCTTCTTCAAAGCCAGGCGTTGATAAGTTAAACTCATACCATACAATGGGTAATATTTTACGTTTATCAAAAGATTTTGATATTGGTACTTTAAGAACAGGTATCCAAACTGAAAGATCAGACACACCAAGACACCAAGTTTATGTAAATTACCTTACAGGTCAACAGGCTTCAGGTGGTGTGATTTTTAACGAAGATTTCCAGACAACGATTATTCAACCTTATGCTGAATTCGCATGGAAAGCTACAAAAGAGCTAACAATTACCCCAGGTGTTAAATACAACTCTTTCACACATAGCTTGACTCAATTCCCAGACAATAACACTGTCGGTAATTTAGGTGGTGCAGCAAACGTGATGAATTCCAAAACTTATACAGATGTTTTACCATTCTTAGATGCACGTTATATGATTCAAAAGAATTGGTCAGTGTATGCACAGTACTCAACCGGTGATCTAATTCCACCGAGTAGTATTTTTGATGTAACGGGTGTATTAGTCGGTACTTTACCTGACCCAATGAAAACGAAAACATATCAAGTCGGTACTGTATTCCAAGCGCCGGATTACTCTGTTGATTTTGATATATTCCAAACTACTGCAGACGTATCATATGCTTCCCAAGTTGTTAACGGAGTTACTAGTTACTATCAAGCACCAGGCACAACTTATAAAGGTGTTGAAGGTTCAGGTAACGTAATGCTTGCTCGTAACTTAAATTTGTATTTAAATGCGATGTATTACAGTGCAACTTACGACACTACTGGCTTATCAGTGGCTAACGTCCCACAGGATATGGAAACAATTGGCTTGTTCTACAGGGCTAATAATTGGTCATTAGGTGGAACAGTGAAGCGTATCGGAGCAATGTGGCAAGATAATACAAAAGCTACGCAAGTTAACGAAGCTTACAAGATTGATCCAATCATTCTTACAAGTTTAACTGCAAATTACACATTCTCAGAAATTCCAACATTTGTAAAGAGTATGAGATTAAGAGTTGGTATCGATAACCTTTTCGATCAAAGATATATTTCAGCTGTTAAATTCGGATCATCAACATCAGTGTTAGGTGCAAGTTCTACTGACACAGTTCAATATACATCTGGAAGAGCATTATTTGCAGGTGTAACTGGAAGCTTCTAATTTTCAATTAAAGTAAAGAGTCAAAAAAAGATACTCACCTAAGACAAAATCTTGGGTGAGTATTCTTCTTAGTTTAGAACCTAAATAGTAGTTTTAATCAGTAAAAGAAATAAAAAATGAATTTACAATACTTCTTCACACTTGCAAATAGTTCAGGTGGGATACTTTATTTTATGATGGCTATTCTATTTGTAGCAATAGTCATCATCGTTGAACGCCTCAAACACTTATCAGATATGAGGCGGGTTGGTGATGAATTAATTAATCTTTGTCAATCCAAACAGGGAATTCAACTGGAATCATTACAAGCATTAGAAAAAGGTCATGATGATTATCCAATTATTCAATTGCTCAAAATAGTTCTTAATACGAATATCAAAGATCAAAATAGAGAAGCCCTAGGTGGAAATTTAGAAGAGGCAATCATGCTAGAAGTACCTCATCTAGATAAAAGTGTTTGGATTTTAGATACGATCATTACACTGGCTCCATTGCTTGGATTGTTCGGGACAATTGTTGGTATGTTTAACGCCATGGCTTTTATTACAGATATCCAAAATTCTGCAGTTCAAATTTCTGGTGGTATTTCTGAAGCATTGATATCAACTGCTTTCGGACTTGTAATCGCAATGATCGGCTTAAGTTTTTATAACAATATCAATTACAAAATTAGATTTTTATTGCATCAAATGGAAACATTTAAGGTAATGGTTCTTAACCGTGCTGATGAATTTAAAAATTTAAAGTCATTATGAGATATTTAGAATCAAGAAAACCAAGGATAGAGATCATTCCGATGATCGACATCATGCTCTTCTTACTTGTGTTTTTTATCATGATGGCTTTAAAAATGATTCCCACAAGTGGACATGTGACTAAGCTACCGACTAGTTCGACGACAACTGTTATTCAAAATTCTAAAATGACAGTTGAGGTTTTAGAAAACAATAGTTTAATGGTTGATAGTAAGCCCATGCAAGCTGGAGAGTTAACTAATTTGTTAAAGCAAAAGGATACATCTAATTTAATGATCACAGTAGTTGGGGCCGATACCGTTTCCTTACAAACTTTGATGTACGTAATCGATGCGATTAAATCTAGCGGAGCAACTCAGATTGCTCTTGCCGCTCACAATAAATCAAAATAAAAAGTAGGTGTTTTATGGAGTTAAGTAAGAACACTACTCCTTTGTATTCGTTAAGTACCATTGGTCAAGCCGTTTTGATTGAAGTATTAGTGCTAGGGTTAGCATTTATAACGTTTACAGGGTTATTCAAGGAAAATACTCCACCGCAAGACGTGAGTATTAACCTAGTCATGAATGAAGAGCCAAAGGCAATAAAACCGCCAGAAACTCCCAAGCCCAAAGTGGTGCCTGTGGTAAAGCCAAATATTCCAAAGGAAGTTAGAACAGAAAGTGTCCCTGTAACGAATCAACCGGCAGATAATTTAGTAAAAGAAACAGTAGCGTCTAATGTGGCCGCTAGGAATGAAACCGCTCCGCCTGCACAGCCTAACGTCAGCACGCCTGACCCAATGGCAATATATAGAGGTCAAGTGAACGCTGCAATTCAAGCAGCTACTTCATGTTCATCTGCCGCAAAGGATATGAATCTAAAAGGAAAAGCAAGAGTTCAATTTAATCTATTAGACGGTGTGCCTTCTAATGCAGTTGTTGCCAATACCAGTGGCATACCAATGCTGGATACCTCTGCTACGAATGCTGTAAAAAATGCTAGATATCCCAAACCACCTACAGAATTTGCAGGTCAAACAAAACCAATGAGCGTGCTCGTTAACTTAAACTGTACTGATTAAACAATGATGAATATTAAAATCAAAAAGCTTTTTTCTCTGGCAATAATATTAGGAAGCATTTTTTTACTAAATACTGGATTTGCAGCGCAAGAAAATAGCGATTATGTCCAACCATATTTAGTTGTTGGAGATAATCAATATATCCTTAGAGCAGTTACCAATTTGGCTAAATGTCCTACTGTGCAATGGGACTCCCAAGACCCAGAAGAAATGAAAGTAAGGGTTTTAGGGGCAAAAATACCACTAAGAAAAAAATCGGATGTTATCGAGTCCGATTTCCCTATACTGACTTGTGAGATGGTTTGGCCTAAAGATGCGAAAGAAGGCAAAGTCAATAATCAGGTATTTAAACGTCCAGCCAATGAAATTAAAAAAATCATTGTTGTCGCTGATACAGGATGTAGATTAAAAGGTGCTGAGAACTTTTATCAAGACTGTAATGAACCTACAAAGTGGCCACTTGCCCAGATAATGGCAAATGCGGCTGCCAAAAACCCGGATTTAGTCATTCATATAGGTGATCTTCATTATCGCGAAAGTCCTTGTCCAGAGTCCTTGCCTGGGTGTAAAGGATCACCATGGGGTTATGGGTATGATACTTGGAAGGCAGACTTTTTTGTACCTGCAAAGCCACTTTTAGAAAAAGCTGCTTGGGTCTTTGTCAGAGGTAATCATGAGGCCTGTTCAAGAGCTGGGCAAGGTTGGCATAGATTTATTGATCCACGCAGTTGGGATGAAAAAAGAAGCTGTAATGACCACTCTAATGATGTAATAGGGGATTATTCAGAGCCGTTTTCTGTACCTTTAGGTAAAGCTGCGCAATTCATTGTTTTTGACTCTGCAAAAAATGGATCAAAGCCAATAACTGAAAAAGATGAAAGTTTCTCAATTTACGTTAATCAGTTCAAGACAATTGAGACGTTAGCCCTCAACAAAAAATTTAATATTTTTGGTAGTCATCATCCACTGAATATCGTCTTACCAAGTAAAAAGAAAGATAGCCAATCAGAGTATCAAGTATATCCAACCGGATTTACCAATATTCTTGCAGGTCTTAATGGAGAAGAGCTATTAAAGTCACCCATTAATTTAACGATCCATGGTCATAATCACATCTTTGAGGCGATCACCTATGATATCAATCGACCAGCTGAAATTGTTTCAGGAAATAGTGGATCATCTTTGGAAGAGATAAATAATGTTGAGATTAAATTATCTGATGTTCAGAAAAAGTTACTCAAGATTAAAGAGTTTTCTAGTTATCAAGATTTTGGTTTTGGAACTCTGGAACGTCAAGATGAGACCGGTGAGAAGTGGTTATTTACGGAGTTCGATGTTAATGGTAAGGCACTTCTTAAGTGTGACGTCTCTGATAGAACAGTGGTTTGTAAGTAACTAGGTCTAAATGGAATATTAAATTAAGCCATTATTTAAGTTACTAGCTTTAGAAGCAATAAACAACTCTTTATCGCATTGTTTTCACAGTAAAGCAACTTGTCTTTAATTTAGTAGTGAGCGCACCTTAGAATATACTCTTGAATAAGCAAAGAAAGCCTTAATCGGGCATAAAAAAACCTCTCCGTAGAGAGGTTTTGTTGTTTTACAAACAGATTAATTAAAGTAATTATTCAACAGCCTTAACCATGTCCTCAATTACTTTCTTTGCATCACCAAAGACCATCATTGTTTTATCCATATAGAAAAGTTCGTTATCTAAACCGGCATAACCAGATGCCATAGAACGCTTGTTCACAATCACTGTCTTAGCTTTGTATGCTTCAAGAATAGGCATACCGAAGATTGGACTACCTGGGGTACGAGCGGCTGGATTAACCACATCATTCGCGCCAAGAATTAAAACAACATCAGCCTGAGCGAACTCACCGTTGATGTCTTCCATTTCAAACACTTGATCATATGGAACTTCAGCTTCCGCTAAAAGAACGTTCATATGGCCCGGCATACGACCTGCTACTGGATGAATTGCGTACTTAACAGAAACACCCTTGTGAATTAACTTCTCAGTTAATTCTTTTAATGAGTGTTGAGCACGCGCAACTGCTAGACCATAACCAGGAACGATAATAACTGTTTCTGCATTGCCCATTAAGAACGCTGCATCATCAGCAGAGCCACTCTTTACAGGACGTTGAGCTTGTGAACCTGCAGCTACAGCAGATCCTGCATCACCACCAAAACCACCAAGAATAACGTTGAAGAATGAACGGTTCATTGCCTTACACATGATGTAAGACAAAATTGCACCAGAAGAACCAACCAAAGAACCAGCAACAATTAACATAGAATTGTTTAATGAAAAACCAATACCAGCTGCAGCCCAACCAGAATAGGAATTAAGCATTGAAACAACTACCGGCATATCAGCACCACCAATAGGGATGATGATCAGTACGCCAAGAACAAAAGCAATTGCTAGCATTAATAAGAAAGGTGTCCAAGCTGGCTCATTACCACCAGCAAACGCAAAAGCTACACCACAACCGAACATTAATATGGCTAATACTAAGTTTAGTAAATGCTGACCTTTAAAAGAAACAGGCGTACCTTGGAATAATCTAAATTTGTATTTGCCAGATAATTTACCAAACGCAATAACAGATCCAGAGAAGGTAATAGCACCAACAAAAGTACCGATAAATAGTTCAAAGCGATTACCAATTGGCAATGGAACAGCAATACCAAACGCTGCAGGCTCTGATACAGCCGCAACAGCGATACAAACTGCAGCAAGACCAATCATGCTGTGCATAAAGGCAACTAGTTCTGGCATTTTCGTCATTTCGACTTTTTTGGCCATATAAGCACCGAGACCGCCACCCACTACCAAACCACCTAAAACATAAACGATGCCATCAATGAAAGAGACATTAGCTAGGATTGCCATTTTACTAATGAGGCCAACGGTAGTGACCGCTGCAATACCCATACCAACCATACCAAAAAGGTTACCTCTGATAGAGCTCGTAGGGTGAGATAAACCTTTTAAAGCTTGGATGAAACAAATCGAAGCAATTAAATATAAGATTGTGATTAAATCCATGCTCATGCTGATTCTCCCTTACTTACTTTTTTCTCTTTTTTCTTGAACATTTCTAGCATACGTTTCGTCACTAAAAATCCACCGAAAATATTAACTGCAGCAAGAACTACTGCTAGGGTTCCCATGATTTTTCCCACAGGACCAGTTGTAAGAGCAGCAGCTAACATCGCACCAACGACAATAATCGCTGAAATTGCATTTGTAACTGCCATGAGCGGGGTATGTAGCGCTGGAGTGACTGTCCAAACTACATGGTAGCCAACATAAATCGCTAGAATAAAAATAATAAGGTTATAAACACCGTGACTGATTTCCATGATTTTCCCAATTAAGCGTTAGTACGAATGACTTGACCGTTGCTACACATTAAACATGCAGTAACAATATCGTCATCGGTTGGAATGGTTAATCCTGCTTCTTTATTAATAATTAATTTCAAGAAGTCGAATACATTGCGAGCATACAAAGCAGAGGCATCAGCGGCAACAAGAGATGGCAGATTACTCAAACCAATAATCGTTACACCATGCTTAACCACAATTTGATCTGCTTCTGTCAATGGACAGTTTCCTGACCCACTTTCACCTTTACCAGCAGCCAAATCCACCACTACAGAACCTGGTTTCATTTGGGCGACAGTTTCACTAGATAAAAGCATTGGGGCTTTGCGTCCAGGAATTAATGCGGTAGTAATCACAATATCAGCCTGTTTAGCGCGCTCAGCAACTAATACAGACTGTCTTTGCATCCATGAAGCTGGCATTGGCCTTGCATAGCCACCAACACCTTTTGCAATTTCTTTCTCTTCTTCTGTCTCAAAAGGCACATCAACAAATTTCGCACCTAATGACTCGATTTGTTCTTTGGCAGCAGGGCGAACATCTGAAGCTTCGATTACAGCGCCTAAACGTTTTGCTGTAGCAATTGCCTGCAAACCTGCAACTCCAGCACCTAAAATTAAGACACGAGCTGCTTTTACTGTTCCAGCAGCAGTCATTAGCATCGGCATAAAACGTTGATAAGAATTAGTCGCCATCATCACCGCTTTGTAGCCTGCGATATTAGCCTGTGAAGACAACACATCCATACTTTGAGCACGGGTTGTTCTTGGCGCTGCCTCTAAAGCGAAACTAGTAATACCATGAGTTGCCATAGCTGAGATCATTGCATTGTCAAACGGATCTAGCATCCCTATCAATACAGAACCTTTAGTCATTAAAGACAATTCATTCTCAAAAGGAGCCCTAACTTTTAAAACGAGTTCGGCTGCATAAACTTCCTCTTTTGAAGATATTTTTGCACCAACTGCTTCATAGGCAGAGTCCAGCACACTAGCTGAAGATCCTGCACCAGCTTCAATTAATACACTATGTCCTGAACTTACTAATTTTTTAACCGTTTCGGGAGTAGCTGCTACTCTAAATTCCCCGACTCTGGTCTCAAGTGGAACACCAATCCGCATGCAATTCCCCTAAATTTATTGTTGAATTAAATTTAAATCTAAGCGTAATTTATGTAAAAACATTATTATTTACGCTATCAAACCTTTAATAATACAATAATAAGGTGAAAAACGTTTATTTACCAAATGATTTAGAAAACAACTACCGTGTTGTTGAGCCCCCATCAAAAGTTGTGGTGGGGATGTCTGGCGGGGTTGATTCATCCGTCGCAGCTTGGCTTTTAAAACAGCAAGGGTATGATGTTGTCGGATTATTTATGAAGAATTGGGAAGATGACGACGATTCCGAATATTGCTCAACTCGTCAAGACTGGATCGATGTAGTCAGTGTTGCTGATTTAATTGGTATTGACGTGGAAGCAGTCAATTTTGCGGCTGAGTATAAAGATCGGGTGTTTTCAGACTTCTTAAGAGAGTATTCAGCAGGCAGAACTCCCAATCCTGACGTTTTATGTAACGCTGAAATCAAATTTAAAGCCTTTTTAGATCACGCTATGCGACTTGGGGCAGATGCCATTGCCACAGGGCACTATGCCAGGGTCAGGAAAAACGATGAAAAAGTTGAACTATTAAAAGCTACAGACCTGACAAAAGATCAAAGTTATTTTTTACATCGACTCAATCAGGAACAATTAAGTAGAGTGATGTTCCCCTTGGGAAATCTAAATAAAACAGCTGTGCGTGAAATTGCTGAAAAAATTGGCTTACCCAATGCTAAGAAAAAAGATTCCACAGGGATTTGTTTTATTGGTGAGCGACCTTTTAGAGAGTTCTTGAGTAAGTACTTACCTAGTCAACCAGGACCCATGAAGACACTTGATGGTAAAACGGTTGGAGAACATATCGGCCTTGCCTTTTATACCTTAGGGCAACGAAAAGGCATTGGCCTTGGCGGAAGCCAAGATGGATCAGGAGATCCATGGTTTGTGGCGGCTAAAGATTTGGCAAATAATACATTAACCGTTGTTCAGGGACATCAGCATCCTTTGCTGTATTCGCAAACCTTACAAACGCAAGATATTAATTGGATAGGTGGAGAAGTTCCAGATATATCAAAAACATATGGGGCGAAAACCAGATATCGACAAGAAGATGCTTCGTGTGTTCTGAACTTAAAAACGGATCAGACTGGCTTAAAAAACTTTGGTTTGGACTTTAATTCCCAACAGTGGGCTGTCACACCGGGTCAATCCGCAGTTTTATACCTTAATGAAGTCTGTTTGGGTGGCGGCATTATTGTATGACCACCACCTAGTTTCCTGAAATAAAAGATTATTTCGGGAACGCAGTTTCAACAAAAGAGCTTCTTTGTGAGATTTTATTGTAAAACTCGTTCAAGTTAGGGTACTTAGTAGCCCAGTCAATTTCAGGGAATCTAAAACTGGTATATGCAAGAGTGACACCTACTGCAATATCAGCCAACGAAAAATGATTATCAAAACACCAAGTGTTTTGACCTAGTCCAACGGACATTTGTAAAAGTCCAGCATGTGCTTTGCCCATCTGACGCTCTACCCATGCATCACATACTTGGCCATTTCTTGGCCCCCAAGTCTTTTCTAGGCGAGTAAGAATCAAGGCGTCTAAAACACCATCTGATAGGGCTTCCCATGTTTTGACAGTCGCTTTTTCGCGTCCGGTATTCGGAATTAACTTACCAACAGGGCTAATTGCATCTGCATACTCGACAATGACTCTAGAATCATACAAAGAGGTGCCATCATCAAGTAGAAGGGTCGGAACCTTTCCAAGAGGGTTGATGGAGTTTAAAATAGTGTCTGGAGTCCAGACTCCGTCAACAACAAGTTCTAAATCAATCTTTTTTTCTAAAAATGTAACTCGTACTTTACGAACATACGGACTGGTAAGTGAACCAACTAATTTCATGAGAATCCCTTAAAAGTATCCTTACAACAAGGATAAAGAATAGAATATAACAAATTAATTATAGATCTTATCAAATGCCTTCAAATCTCCATACAAATCTCACCGCTCTTTCGCCAATTGATGGCAGATATGCAACAAAAACAAATGATTTAAGACCTTGGCTCTCAGAGTCTGCTTTTATGCATATGCGCGTCAAAGTGGAGGTTCATTGGTTAATCGCCCTAACTAAAGCAGGTTTACCTGACATGCCAAGCTTTTCAGAGGCCGCTGAAAATTATTTACTAAACCTAGTTGAAAATTTTTCTGTGGACGATGCTGCTCGAATTAAAGAAATCGAAGCTGTAACTAACCATGATGTGAAAGCAGTTGAGTATTGGTTAAAAGAACAAGTTAAAGGTCAAGTAGAACTTGAAAATGCAAGTGAGTTTATTCACTTTGCATGTACTTCTGAAGATATTAACAATACATCTCACGGCTTGATGTTGACGGGTGCTGTGCATGAGGTGATGTTGCCAAAATTAAGAGTTGTATTGGAAACTTTGAAGGCACTTGCTATCACGCACGCTAATTTACCAATGCTTTCCCGCACCCATGGCCAACCCGCTTCCCCAACTACGCTTGGGAAGGAAATGGCAAATATTGCTGCTCGTCTTGAAAAAGCGATTCGTAAGATTGAAGTAGTCAAAATGATGGGAAAAATGAATGGTGCAGTTGGAAACTACAATGCACATTTAAGTGCATATCCTGACTTTGACTGGGAAAAATTCAGTAAAGATGTGGTGGAAAATAGATTACATTTGGAGTTTAATCCTTACACAATCCAAATTGAGCCCCATGATGCCATGGCAGAGTTATTCGATGCTTTTGCACGCGCAAATACTATATTGTTAGACATGAACCGCGATATTTGGGGTTATATTGCTTGGGGATACTTTAAACAAAAAACAAAAGAGGGTGAAATTGGTTCTTCTACCATGCCTCATAAAGTCAATCCCATTGATTTTGAGAATTCAGAAGGTAATCTTGGAATTGCCAATGCCTTACTTAAACATTTATCGGAAAAGCTTCCAGTTTCAAGATGGCAAAGAGACTTAACGGATTCCACAGTTTTACGTAATTTAGGTACCGCTTTTGGTCATAGCCTATTAGCCTATGACAGTGCTCTTAAGGGCTTATTAAAGTTGGAAGTTAATCCTGCGAGATTAGAGCAAGATCTGAATGAATGTTGGGAAGTTTTAGCAGAACCAATTCAAACGGTCATGAGACGATATGCAATCCCTAATCCTTATGAGCAACTCAAAGAACTAACCCGTGGCAAGGCGATTACTAAAGAAGCAATGCAAATCTTTATTAGTCAATTAGCTATCCCGCCAGCGGCAAAAGAATTATTGCTGGCCATGACACCAGCTAACTATATCGGTAAAGCGGCTGAATTAGCCCTGCGGATAGAGTCCCTCTAAGATTAATAATGGTTGACTCCCTGCATCCAAAACCGGTTCGGGGAGATGGTAAAGGATTATTTTTAATTGTCTTTGCCATTTATCAATTTCTTTGGCATTTTGCTATTCCCTTGGTGATTTTTAGACTATGGCTGCGGGGTAGGTTAGAACCAGGATATCGGCAACACATCTTAGAGCGATTTGGGTTTTATGCCCCCTTCTCAGATTTTAAGTCTGATGTTTGGATACACGCTGTGTCTATGGGTGAAACTCGGGCGGCAGTGCCATTAATTGAGGAATTATTAGCAAGTGGTAAAAAGGTACTGCTTAGCCATATGACGGCAAGCGGTAGAAATACTTCTGAGCAGATTTTTGCTAATGCAATTGTTCATGGGAGACTTCGTCAGGTCTATGTTCCCTATGATTTCTACTGGCCGGTTTGGCGATTTTTACGCCACTTCTCACCCCCTGAGGGTTTATTGATCGAAACAGAGCTATGGCCTGGCTTATTGTTTTATGCCCAAAAAAACAAGGTACCCATGTATCTCATCAATGGTCGACTATCAGAAAAAAGCTTCAAAAAATTCATGAGCTGGGGATCTATTAGTCAAACGATGTGTCAAATGTTAAGTGGTGTTGCTGCGCAGACTGAATTAGACGCAAAGCATTACAGAGCTCTAGGTATAGAAAATATTCAAATTACCGGTAATTTAAAATTTGATGTGAATTTGTCGAATGAACTGATTTCTAATGGCTTAAATTGGAAAAATAACCGTTGGCCCAATCGCCTGGTTATCATGGCTGCTAGCACGAGAGAAGGTGAAGAAAATATCCTAATAAATGCTCTAAAAGCTATCAATTTTGAGCCTAAACCCCTTCTTTTGATTGTGCCAAGACATTTAAAACGCCTCTCAGAAATCGAAGAGTACGTCAAAGAGCAGAATTTACAGATGATTAAGCGTTCAGATTTCTTAGACTCAGAATTAATTCCCACGGATATAGATGTTTTGATTGGTGACAGTTTTGGTGAAATGGCGTCATATTATGCGTCTTCCGATATTGTTGTGATGGGCGGGACGCTCTTAGGGACTGGCGGCCAAAATCTAATAGAACCATGCGCATTGGGTAAACCTGTTCTTTTAGGCCCATCTACCTTTAACTTTAAGCAAGTATCTCAAGATGCAATTACATGTGGAGCGGCGATTTCAATTTGTGAGCAAAATGAAAGTTTAAGTCAAGACCAAATGACCCTGCGCTTGATCGACGCTTTAGATCAATTATTAGCTCAACCTGAAAAGATAAAAGCCATGGGGCAACAAGGCATCCAATTTACTTATCACCATCAAGGTGCCACTAGAAAAACAATTAATTTCCTTAAAACTAATTAAAAAAGTTCTTTATTTCTAAAGCTAATATTTCTGGAATTTCTTCTGGAATATAGTGGCCTGAAGGAACCGTTTTACCGGTTATCTCATCAAAAATTACTTTCCAATCTTCTAAGGGGTTGAAACATTGATGCACAACACCTTTGTCTCCCCATAGCACTTTAAAAGGGATTTTTAGTTTCAGTCCTGCGTCTCTAAATTCTTGATCATGGACTAAATCAATCGTACTTGCTGCCCTGTAGTCCTCACACATTGCATGTAAGCCAGCCGGCTCCTTCATAAAGTGGACATACTCTTGAAAGGAATCTGGATCAAAGGTATTGGTCGATCCTGCTTTTGCACCCATCATTCTAGGGAGTAAAAATTCTACGTTATTGCCAATTAACGTTTCAGGGATGGGGTATGGTTGAATCAAAAAGAACCAGTGCCAATAGCCAGTTGCAAACTTTTGAGTGGTATTAGCATACATGGTGTAGGTAGGTGAAATATCTAACACCATTAATTTATTTACCACGCCAGGATGATCAGTTACCAAACGGTGAGCAACTCTACCGCCGCGATCATGACCTACTAATTGGAACTCAGCAAAGCCTAAGTGAGCCATTAGTGCAACCATGTCATTTGCCATTTCACGTTTTGAGTAGTTAGAGTGATCAGGCAAACCGGCTGGTTTTGAGGATAATCCATAACCTCTTAAATCCGGAAGAATCAAAGTAAAGTGATCCCGTAAAAAAGGAATGAGACGGTTCCAAATCGATTTGGTTTGTGGAAATCCATGTAATAGCAATAAAGGAGGCCCGGCACCCTCTTTACGATAAGCAATTTTTATCGAACCGTGCGTGGCGGGGTACTCAAAAAAATGATCTAATGCTTTAGAATGGTAGGACATGGTTACTCCGGATATTTATCATTTTGAATAATTCTTAACCATCATAGATGAATATCGGACTAGCTAGATTTTAAAACACTAGAACAAATCAAATAACTCGAAGCTTTTAGGACATAAAAATGCATTTAATTATTGTTGGTGGTGGTATCGGTGGTTTAACGATGGCTTTAGCGGCGCATCATGTTGGCATCACATGTGACGTATACGAGTCAGTCCCTGAAATCAAACCAGTCGGTGTCGGAATTAATATCCTCCCCCACGCCAGTAGGTTTTTATGCGAATCCTTAGGACTTGAGGAAGAGTTAAGTAAATTAGCAGTCCTGACTAAAGAAGCGATTTTCTTTAATCGCTTTGGTCAAAAAATTTACTCCGAACCATCCGGACGTTTGGCGGGATATGACTGGCCACAGTTCTCCATTCATCGCGGCGATTTGCAGATGGCATTGTTGGCTGATTTTTTAAAGAAAATTGGCTCAGAACATTTGCATCTTGGTCTTGAATGTATCAGAGTGGATGAAACTACTGGTAAAGCCTATTTTAAAAAAGCGAAATCTGACGATGCAACTGAAATTGTTGTAGTCGGAGATGCTGTCATTGCTTGTGATGGAGTCCATTCCGTCATCCGTAAACAGCTTCATCCTACTGAAGGAAAGCCACTTTATTCAGGTGTCAATATGTGGCGGGGCGTAACTCGCGGTAAATCATTTCTGTCTGAGGCGAGCATGGTCCGTGCTGGCTGGTTGACCCAAGGAAAGATGGTTATTTATCCGATCCGCAATAATATTGATGGCCAAGGTACACAGCTTATTAACTGGGTTGCCGAAGTGGAAACTCCAAATCATTTAGAGCGTGATTGGAACAAACAAGGCAAAATTGAAGATTTTATTGGCGCCTTTGAAGATTGGCAATTTGATTGGTTGGACGTACCCGCAATGATTAGATCTGCAGATAGTATTCTTGAGTTTCCGATGATTGATCAAGATCCATTACCATTTTGGTCTAGAGGTAAAGTAACTTTACTCGGTGACGCGGCTCATCCAATGTATCCTAGAGGCTCCAATGGTGCCGGTCAATCCATATTAGATGCACAAAGTTTAGCGAAGTTTTTAAGTAGTGAGTCCGATGTTGAACGGGCATTGAAACTTTATGAAGACGTTCGTTTGGAGGCAACAGGCAATGTTGTCAAAATGAATCGTACAAACCCACCTGATGCGATATTGCGGGAAGTCTGGGAGCGGACGAACGATCAACCATTTAATCATATTGATGACGTTATTAGTCAAGCCGAGTTAGAAGCAATCACTCAGCGTTATAAGAATGTTGCTGGGTACGATAAAAAAACAGTTGCTGCTTAAATGGAGAGCGTGTGAAAAATATTAAAAATTTCTTATTTGTTTTATTAGTAGGATTAGTTTCAACTCAGGCCTTTAGTCAAACGCCTGAACCTATTCAAGGTGGTAGCCCCATTAAATTAATCGTACCATTTACTCCTGGTACGGGAATTGATACGATTGCGCGAGCAGTTGGGCCCAAATTATCTGAATTATTAGGGCAACCAGTAGTGGTTGATAACCGCGCTGGAGCATCGGGGAATATTGGTACCGAAGCAGTCGTCAGAGCAAAGCCTGACGGAACAACTTTACTGGTAACCGTTAATACCCTTGTTATGAACCGGACCTTATACCCTAAAGCTAGCTTTGACCCTTTAAATGATTTAACGCCCATTACATTGGCAGCTTATGGAGATTTACTTCTCGTTGTGCCTGAATCTTCCCCCTATAAAACGGCCGGTGAATTTGTTGCTGCATCTAGAGCCAATCCTGGCAAATTATCCTATGCTTCACCTGGTGTAGGTACTCCTCATCATTTGGCCATGGAAATGTTGAAGAATCAAACCAAAACGTTTATTTTGCATGTCCCTTATCGTGGAACAGCGCCGGCAGTAACGGATTTGTTAGGTGCTCAAGTGGATGCAATGTTCCTACCAATTCATGTGGGTATGTCTTATATCAAGGCGAATAAGCTAAGAGCCTTGGGTATTGGTGCTAAGAATAGAAATCCAAATGCTCCAAATATTCCGACCTTCACAGAATTAAAAATTGGTGAAGTGGATGCTCAAATGTGGTTTGGATTTATGGCTCCTAAAGGAGTTTCTACGGAAGTTATTAATAAATTAGGTGCTGCCATTAGAACGGCCTTAGCCGATCAAGAAGTTCGTAAAACTTTTTTATTGCAAGGATTGGATCCGGTGACTAGTTCCCCTGCAGCATTTTCTGAATTAATGAAAAAAGATGCGACCATGTGGGCTAAGACCATTAATGAACAAGGAATTAAGGCGGACTAATTGAAGAAAATTTTCCAATGGACTTTGATTCCAATGATTACAGCGATCGCAGCTTGTACTGCGACTCAAGTGCCAGACACTATTCCTCCAGCAAGTGGTACTTGGGATTCTAAAAATTTGGTAGCTAATATTTATTTACCAGCTGAGAAGACGATTTCTCCGATCACTTTTAATCCGTTGAAGCAAAACTTGTACTCAGGTAAATTAATGGTACCAAGTGGCGCTAGTTTAATTAATTCTGAGAAAAGTTTATTGACGGTGCATGTCAACAAGGCTGGACTACTGAGCTTTATAGGTCATCAGCATATTATTGCGAGTCGTGATCTAGATGGGTGGATTGATGAAGTGAAAAATCAAGGGTATTTTAGCTTTGATATTGCGAAAATGACGGTGGATGAGCCAGCTTTATTAAAAAGCAATTTGTTACCTGACGAATTAAATGCCTCTGAAAAAGAAGCAACAAAGCAAAACATGATGAAAATGTTAGATGCTAAAAGTTTCCCTAATGTACGAGTGTTGGTTACCTCGTATGACATAAAGAAAAGCATGATTCATGCAAAAATTACAGTAAAAGATCAAATGATTGAACGTGATCTCTTAGTTAAAGTTACCAAGTCTGCAAGTAATAAGATCACTAATCTTACGGGAGAAACACGACTTAAACTGCTTGATTTTGCCGTTGAGCCTTTTTCTGCATTGGGGGGATTACTCAGCGTAAATGATGAAATAGTGATTGAATGGAAACTGGTCTTTAAATAAAAAATCGTCAACTGATTCAAACCAGCTGACGACCTTTAAAAAATTATTCGAGATTAAACTTTTGCGCCAAAGTTTGGATCATCATCCCGTAAGTTTTCGTTATCCTTTTTCACATCAATTTTCAGCAAATCATCTCTTTTAACTCCTAGCCACATTGCAATAGCAGCTGCTACGAATACGGAAGAGTAAATACCAAATAAGATACCAATCGT
>CANFME010000018.1 GCA_947448305.1 Burkholderiaceae bacterium | reverse complement strand
TTAGAGCAATAAAGCTAATCTTCACATCTGTTTTTTCTGGAGCGTCTGACCCAGCAGCCCAAGCACCTGACTTGACTAAAGGATCAACGAGAGAATAAATGCCTGCAGCGCCAATGGTTTGGATGAGTTTACGACGCCCAGAATCCGGTGCGATTTTAGTGATTGTTGTGTGGGTATTTGATGAAAGTTTTTTAGTGTCAAGGTCTGCCATGATTCCTCCATATGTCTTAGTTTTAATATAGAAGAACGAAAAGGGTTAACACCAGTTAACGGTACTTTAATGGTGCAGATAATAGATATTGGGGCAAGTCTAAAATCACCTGATTTAGTCAATTTCCAGCAAGATATCTGGCTTAAACTCTTGATAAACTTGATTTAAGTCTAATAGTTAGTATGAATTGGGTTGCACAAGATTGGTGCTTTAAGGCCAAATTAAATCATTGATAATTTAATCGAATTTTTTTTCCCAGTCTTCCAAAGCAGCAAGACCGAGGGCTGCGTTGTATTCTTTGCCACTCCAAATTTGCTGATGGATAGATTGCAAATTATCATTTTCTTTAAGACTATTCAAGGCTTGTGACATTGCAAAACCAAATACGCCCCTTGCTAGACTTGGTCGAATGCCGATATCAATACCTAATGCTTTCATATCGGTTGTTTTTAATAGCGATATCGGGCCACCAACATCGAGGTTATACAGACAAGTGGCATTGACTTGTTCTTTAACACTAGCAATTTTTGCTAAGGCATCAGGATGGGGTTTTAACTCGACAAAAACAGCGTCAGCACCCTCGGCAATAAATATTTTTGCACGCAGAATTGCTTCGTCTAATCCCAAGCTCTCAGCACAATCGGTTCTCGCAATAATCATGAAACTAGAATCGACGCGACTAGCTACTGCTGCCTGTATTTGTGCAACCGCTTCTTTACGATCTAAAACTTTGCGAGCCCCTTCAAATTGGGCGCAGCGTTTTGGAAAAATTTGATCTTCGATATGTATCGCACTGACCCCTGAGGCTTCAAATTCCTCAATCGTGCGTTGAATATTAAATACCCCACCATAACCCGTATCGGCATCACAGATTAACGGGACATTGATGCTATGGGCAACGCGCCTGGCGTGATCCGTCATCAAAGTTAAATCTACCTGACCAATATCTGGACGTCCGAGTAGGGATGCGGAAACTCCATTGCCAGTCATGTAAACCGCGGTAAACCCAGCGTTTTCGACCAACTTAGCACCGTAGCCATCATAAATTCCCGGCGCAATTAAGGTTTGATCTTGAGTAATCAACTGACGTAATTGTTGTCTTTTTTGCAGAGCAGTATGTTTTGTCACGCTTGAAAATTCCAGTCAGGGTGTTCATTAAGGAATGGAATCAAACCGCCCATTGAAATGATTTTTAATACTTCTTTCGGAAGTAGAGTTGCCTGTATCGTCTGTTTTGATTCAACATGAACTAAACCAGTTTGTAAATCAATATTTAACTGTGCACCATCTTGGATTTGACTGGTGTCGCATTCTAAAATAGCAAGACCATTATTGATGGCGTTTCTGAAAAATTGGCGCCCAAAAGAGGGGGCTAAAATACAGCGAACTTGCATGAGGTGTAAGACGGCGATAGCTTGCTCACGCGAGGAGTTGATGCCAAAATGCTCACCCGCCACAATGACGCCACCTTGGGATTGTTGTAGCCGATTAGAAAATCTTGGGCTCAATTGCTCAAAAGCGATCGTACTGATAAATTGACTATCTTTACCCGGTGCATACTTACTTGAACAATTGATATCTGTATTGACATCGTCCCCTAATTTGAAAGCTTGGCCTAGGATATTGTTCATGCTACTGCCCTCCATGTGCCACCATCAATGGTTCTTGGGTCAGTAATGTAGCCTGTTAAAGCGGAGGCTGCGACGGTTGCGGCTGAGCCGAGCCAAATATCTGCATTCGGATTGACGAGTCGACCTTTAAAATTACGATTGGCTGTCGAAATCACTACTTCATTATTGCCAGGAACTAAGTGGTTGGTGATGCCTACGCAAGTCCCACAGCCCGCGGATTCAAAAGACGCGCCAGCCATACTGAAGATTTCAATCAAGCCCTCGCGTAGCGCTGCTAAATATATTTGACGAGACGCTGGAGTAATAATCATACGCACACCAGGAGCAAGTTTCTTGCCTTTTAAAATAGCAGCAGCTTGTCGAATGTCATCTAGTCGGCCATTTGTACAGGTGCCGATGAGTGCGAATTGAATTTTTTGTTGGGTAATTTCATTGACACCGACAATATCATCTACGGCATGTTTTCTGGCGACTTGTGGAATTAAGTCATTAATATTGATCCGGATTTCTTGTTCATAGTGCGCATCCGCATCTGCAAAAACAGGTTGTGGTGTTTTGGCTCCGTGGGCATTTAACCAATTAATAGTTTTTTCATCCGCCTCAAGAATGGCAGCTTTGGCTCCTAATTCGGCAGCATGATTACATAAGGTCATGCGATCATCAATGTCCATAGCACTCACTGCACTACCAACATATTCGATTGCTTTGTAGTTAAGTCCCTCTGCTTTGAATTTACCTAACATCGTCAAAGTAATATCTTTAGCCCACACGCCAGGTTGCAACTGCCCATCAAGATGAACCTTAACTGTTTGCGGAGCCCTCAACCAAATTTTGCCACTTGACATAACGCCAACTACATCACTGCCTTCAATGCCTGTTCCAAAGGCGTTAAATGCCCCGTAGGTAGTTGAGTGAGTATCCGTTCCAACAATTAAATTGCCACTGGTAAGATGACCACCTTCTGGCAATACTTGGTGACAAATACCATCACCGATATCGTATAAGTGAGTACCCGCTTGTTTTGAGAAATTGCGCATTAACTGATGCGTTTGCGCGGCTTCCTCATGAGGTGGAGGAGAGTAGTGATCTAAAACCATGGCGGTATTTTTAGCAAAGCCTAAAGTTGGCTTATCTAATTTTTTGATTACTTGAAATGCATTGCCCGCCCGTGTGTCAGTCACCATCGCAAAGTCAACATTGCAGACTACGACTTCTCCTGCCTTGACTTGGCTTACACCAGCATGTGCTGCTAAGATTTTTTCTGAAATGGTAGAACCCATATTTATGCTTTCATCATGGAATTATTTTTCCCATTGAATAGTGTTGATAATCTTGCCCCAGGTTTCATACTCCGACTTGGTATAGGCGGCGAGTTCATTCGGGGTCGATGGCGCAGGTTCAACTCCAATATTTCGGAGTTTTTCCGCTGTTGAAGGATCTTTGAGCGTAGCAACAAGAGCTTGATTTAATTTGTTTTGTATCTCAGGTGGGATTTTTGCTGGGCCAATAAAGGCATACCAATTTTGTGCTTGATAACCGGGGTATCCTTGCTCAGCAATCGTAGGAACATTCGGTAAAGAGTCAGCTCGCTTGACTCCTGTAGTCGCTAAAGCGCGCAGTCTTCCAGCTTCAATAAAAGGAATTGCAGTTGGTGCACTGGCAAAAATGGCCACAATATTGCCACCAAGGAGATCATTCATCGCCGGACCTCCACCTTTGTAGTTCACATGTTGACCATTCATACCAGAACGAACTTTTAATAGCTCCCCAGCGAGATGTCCGGTACTGCCTTGACCAGATGAGCCAAAGGTAATAAAGCTCCCAGATTTTTTTCCGGTTTCGACAAAGTCTTTCAAAGTTTTAATTGGCGAATCTGCTTTGACCACTAATACGTTCGGAAACACGACACCTTGTGACAAGAAAGTAAAGTCTTTTAGCGGATTGAAGTTTGTGCCACCTGGCATGTGCGGATTAATCGCTAAAGAACCGATGGTAGTGAGGGCAATGTTATAGCCGTCAGGAGGAAGCTTCATTAAATAGTCACTGGCTAAGTTTCCACCTGCACCGGGCTTGTTATCAATAATGATGGTTTGACCTAACATTTCTTGTAATTTTGGAACCAAAACTCTAGCTGTCGAATCAGAACCACCGCCCGCGGCAAACCCAATAATGATATGGACAGGTTTGCTCGGAAAATTCTTTGCATCTTGAGCATGACCAAAGAATGAAATAATAGTTAGTGACATCATGAGAACGCACGAAATACTTATTTTCTTCATCTAAACCCCCTTTGTTTCATTTAAATTAATTCTTAATTTAATTTGATATTCGATTTTTTGGCGATTTCTTTCCAACGAGTAATGTCGGTTAAAAATAATTTCTTAAAGTCATCTTGATTTAGCGGCGCCATTTGAATACCCGCTTTGATGAAGCTGTCTTTGACACTTTGTTGACTTAGCACTTTTAAAGTTGCTTCACTGATTCTCTTTTGAATTTCAACCGGCGTTCCTGCTGGCATGAAGATACCTTGCCACAAGGTGATTTCATAATCTTTCACGCCAGACTCTAGCATCGTTGGAACTTCGGGAGCGCCTGAAAAACGTTCTTTACTTGTTACCGCAAGAGCGCGCATCTTGCCGCCTTTATATTGAGCAAGTCCAACCGGCATCCCAGCGAAATAATAATCAATTTGACCGCCAATCGTATCTGTCGCAGCAGGTGCACCGCCTTTGTAAGGGACGTGAATAGCACTGATACCAGAGAGCACACCAAACATTTCTCCAGCCATGTGGTCAGAGTTACCAATGCCAGAAGAAGCATAGGTTAACTTACCCGGTTCTTTTTTTGCCGCTGCAATAATATCTGCAACGTTTTTATAGGGAGAGTTGGCACCTACGACTAAGATGTGGGGCGTTGCAGCAAAACCAGCAATCGGAATTAAATCTTTTGTGCCGTTAAAGGGCAGGGCATTATTAAGCGCAACACTGATTGCAAGACCATTTTGTGCCACTAAGATGGTGTTGCCATCCCCCGCACTTTTTGCCGTTGCATCTGCTGCAATATTGCCGGCTGCACCGCCGCGATTTTCAACGATGACGTTTTGTTTGAGTTCTTCACCTAGCGCCTGACTAACAATCCTAGCGGCAATATCGGTTGAACTACCCGCTACATATCCAACATAGGCTCTAATAGTTTTATTCTCATTGGCTTGCAATTGAAAGCTCAAGCCTAAACTGATAAGCATCCCTAGTAAAACGCGATTGATAAATTGATTCGGCATAATAATTTCCAGGTTGAAGAATAAAGCTTTTTTAAAAGTAATTTTTAGACTCTACCTAGTCTAAGCTAATGCCACCATCTTTGATAATTTTTCTCATCCTGTAAAACCCCTCCTTATTCGCCTGATTAAAAGCGGCTTGACCGGTTGGTACAAGTTCAAATCCTTGGGCAATCATCTGCTCTTTTATTTTTGGATCTTTTAATACTTGCGTGATGGCATCATTGATTTTATTAACAACTTCGTTTGAGGTACCTTTGGGAGCAACTAAAGAAGCCCAAGCCATAAATTCATAGCCTGGAACGGTCTCTGCGACGGTTGGTACATCGGGTAAAAGTTGTGATCTTTTCGAACTTGTAACAGCGATTGCTTTGAGCTTGCCAGCTTTAATTTGTGGCAATACCACAGCGAGTGCACTAATCATCATCGGTATTTGCCCAGCCATTACGTCGGTCACTGGAGCTGCGGCACCTTTATAGGGTATATGAACAAGTGGTGCGCCTGTCATTTGCCGGAGCATTTCCATTCCAATATGCTGGGGTGAACCATTACCACCTGATGCGTAGTCTAATTTGCCTGGGTTTGCTTTAGCGAATTCGATTAATTGCTTTATCGTATTAGGTTTGAAATTGGGATTTGCAACTAAAACGAAGGTAATACCGGCAATCGGAGAAATACCAGTAAAACTGGTAAGTGGATCGTAATCAACCTTTTTGTAAAGGTTTGGCACCATATTTAAAATACTGTCATTAAATGACCCTAGTACATAACCGTCTGGTGTTGCTTGCGCTACTTTATTAGCACCAATTAAACCAGCACCACCAGGAATATTCTCGATAACGAGAGATTGACCCAGTACTTCAGACATTTTTTGAGCAAATGGGCGCATTAGAACATCCACACCAGATCCCGCCTGAAGCGGCATCGTTATTTGGATAGTTCGATTGGGATAATTGGTTTGCGCCATCGCTGTACTGGAAAAAATGCAACTTAGTAATACACTAACTAAGAATGATTTTTTCAAGAGGCTAGAGCTGCTTAGATGATAGTTATTTTGCACTTTTACCCTTCAAGTGGTGCAACACCAGCCAGTTTGGCTGTCGCTTGTAAAGCAGTGAAAAGGTTATCCGGAATTGGAATACCTTCTACTTTACGTTTTGCTTTTGATTTAGCAATACCGTCGCCAGGTACCCGAATTTCTGTGACGCCAGGTAGCTTTTTAGATTCCTTGATTTCTCCGACTAGACGATTTGCATCACTAATCAAATGTTCTGTGCCGCCTAAAAAATCTGGGTTGATTGCAATAATTGTTTGTCCAGTATTCGTTACCGCTTTTGAGTCAGCATTGAAGTCAACTAATTCAGAGCCTACCGCTGCGCCGTTCATACAACCTGCGAGTAAAGCAATCATAAGAGACAAACCATAACCTTTATATTCGCCAATGGGAACTAACATTCCTTCATGAGAGCGATTTGGATCAGTGAGAGGTTGACCTTGTTTATCAATCATCCAGCCCACTGGCATTTCTTCGCCTTGTTGCGCCTTCATTTTTACTTTGCCATAAGCAGCAACAGTTGTTGCCATATCTAGGAGGACAGGTGGTTTGCCTTGACCCATTGGTACCGAAATAGCAATTGGGTTAGTTGAAAGCAACATATCAATACCGCCCCAAGGCGCCATGTGATTAGCACTACCCACGGCTAAATACATGCCTACTAAGCCAGCCTCTGCAACTAAATTGGTGTACATAGAACCTGCACCAGCATGATTGCCATAGCAGCAACCGACCCAACCAATGCCGTTTTTCTTGGCCTTTTCAATAGCCAGTTCAGTACAGCGATGCATGATGAGGTGACCCATGGCGTTATCACCATGTAATAGTGCTATGGACGGAGCATCTTTTAATAATTTCATCTCTGGATGCAAATTGATTCCACCCTCAACAATCCGCTTTGAGTACTGAGGTAAACGGAAAATACCGTGCCCATCTGCACCGGATAAATCAGCAGTAACCATTAATTCAGCAATAATTTTGGCGTCTGCACTAGGCATACCAAGTCCTACATAAACGCGTGTAATAAATTCTTCTGCTTGCTGCGCTGTAATGATGTGACTCATTTAATCTTTCTCCATGTTTGTCCGTTACTGTATTTTTTTATTTCTGCTTCGTCAAAATTAAAACCTAAACCTGGGGATTGATGAAGCATTAAATCACCATTTTTAAAGTCTAGTTGACGGTTAATGAGGCGTCTGAAATTAAGGACTTGGTCATCCGTAAAGTATTCCACAAATCTTGCATTAGGCGTTGCTGCTACGAGCGGTGCATGTAAGTCGTGAAACCAGTGAGGACTTACAGTAATTCCTTTTGCGCTAGCGTAAGCTGCAATTCTACGCCACTCACTGATGCCGCCACAAACTGCTGCGTCTGTTTGTAGTATTTCACAGCCACCTGCTTCAATTAATTCTCGAAAACGCCAACGACCTACTTCAATTTCTCCGGTAGCAACGGTGATAGAAGTTCTGGCGGCAAGTCTGGCATGTAAATCAATCGCATCTGGCGAGAAAGGCTCTTCGATCCAATAAGGGTTGTACTCTTCAAAGCGCTTGATATATTCCATGGCGGTTGGTAAATCTGCCCAAGCATTATTAGCATCCATAGTTACTAAAATATCTTCACCGACTGCGTCTCGCACTGCCGCCAAACGATCTTCTTCTTCGGCAGGAGAGAGTCTGCCAGTTTTCATCTTTACGGCTTTAAAGCCCAAAGATACATAGTTTTCCATTTCTTTTGCAAGCAGACTCGGCGTTTTTCCATCTACGTAATAGCCACCACTCGCGTAGGCAGGGACTTTATCTAAAGTAACAGCACCTAAATATTCATGTAATGGAAGTTTTGCTGTTTGTGCATTGAGATCCCACAAAGCATTATCCAATATTGAAATGCCTCGCATGACCGATCCTGAGCGACCTTGCAGAATTGCTTCTGCGTACATTTCTTGCCACAATCCTTCAGTTCGGTGACTGTTTTGACCAATTAATTTGGGTGCCAATAACTCTTCTACCGCAACCCGTGCAATGGCTCCAGCACCGCTACCCACATAGCAAAAACCAATGCCCTCGAGACCTACTTTATTTCTGACTTTAACTAAGCAGTAATGTCTCTCAGAAACGGTTCTGGTTGAGAAAGAAGTTACCTTATCTAGGGGGATAGCAACATTAATGACTTCTACGGACTCAATGATCGACATAAAGTATCTCCAGGGTTTTAAACTTAATTATTTTCCATATTGGAACTTCTCAGACTCATCTTAAACGTATATCGATGTTCAGGATGCTGTGTTACGGATACTTCAAAAGGTTGGCCATCTTTATCGTAATACTTTCTGACGACAACCAAGCAGGTTGAACCGACCTCTACGCCTAACAAGTCAGCATGATGCTTAGTAAAAGTCGAGGCATAAATTTCCACATCTGCTTTAGCCATACTAACGCCATACTCTTCTTCAATTTGTGCGTGAACAGTGTGTTGACCGTGGTTTTTGTTTTGCGTTAATTTGGCAAATTGTTGAAGAATATAAATATCCGTCCATGCTAACAATAAATTTGAATCTTCTTCTAGACGAACTGCTCCGATGTGATACCAAGCTGAGCCGATTGGTGCGTCTAATAATTTTTGTAATTGCGCATCACACTCAACATATTCTTCAATGTAGTTTTTACGATAGGTATTACGTGGATAATTTAAGATTTGACCAAGAGAGTTAAAACTTTGACTAAATTTTCTAGGTGATGAGGTCGAAATAACCCTTGTCGCAGCACCTTGTTGCCGGTGAATATAGCCAGCTTCTGCAAGGTGCTGTAGGGCATGCCGGATTGTTTGGCGACTAACCTTGAGCATTTCACACAACTGCGCTTCAGAGGGTAGATTGTCTCCTACCGCCCAAACGCCTGACTGTATTTTAGAAAGTAAGTCTTTCGAAATATTTTTATACAGTACAGGACGTTTAGAATTTTCCATCTTTTTAAATTTTCTAAGCTACTTACTAATTAAGATGAGTTAATTAACTTAAGCCGAATACTTTTTTACCTGGAACAGGTAATTTTGCCTTCAAAATATCACCAGACATTGATTCAGTAATGTACAGATCCTGACCATCAGGACTGCAAGCAATATTCGCTAAATGGTGGTGATGTTTGTTTTCTGAGTAAATGAGGTGAGTTGGCAACATATTGTTATCAAAACGCCAAATACCAACCCCTAAATGACAAACTAAGAGGCCATTTTCAGAGTCCATTTCAATTCCGTCAGGTCCTGCAGCGCCACCTGATAATTGAATAGCAACACCCGTTTTAGACACTGAACCGTCCGCCATTAAAGGTAAGCGCCAAATTTGTTGTGCACGTGTGACTGCAACGAAAACATGCTTCTCTGAGGTGTTCAGAGTAATACCGTTTGGACTTGGAACATTAATTGCCAAGCGATCTAATTGTCCACTTGCAGTTAATCTAAAGACGCGACCCGTTGGATCAACGATACCTGTTTGTCCTTGATCGGTAAAATATAAATCGCCATTTGAAGCAAAGTGCAAGTCATTCAAACCCTTAAAGGACTCACTATACATAGAGCCAAGAATCGTAGTGATGTTACCTGTCTTGGTGTCTAACTCAAGCAAGCCCATTTTGTAATCACAAATGAACGCACGACCATCTTTATGAAATTTCAAGCCATTTGGCCAGCCATCATATTGAGTGATGAGTTCCCATTCACCTTTAGTAGAAATACGGAAGATACGGCCGTAAGGAATATCGGTAAACCATAAATTTCCTTCTCTATCAAAGGAAGGACCTTCTAAGAAACATTCAATTTCTGCACCTTGACGATTGGGAATAGCCCATGAAGTTGGTTTAGCATTCCTAAATTTTGCTGGCATAGACATAAAAACTTCAGTTTTAATGAGTTCTACGGGCTTAAATGGATTAATCATTTTTTTTCCTAACTTGTTGTGACAGGTTGATAAAAATATTTTTGATTTGATAATTTATTTTTTTTATTTCAATTCAGACGATAGTATATACTTGTTTAATTGTTAATTTACCCGCATTTAATTTAGTTTAATTATTTAAACTTGTTAGTACAAGTTGTATAAAATTAAGGATTGCTCATGAAAAAAGTGGTGGTTGTTGGGACTGGCATTATGGCTGTAGGCATTGCAGCTGGCTTTTTAGCAACCAATATGAGCGTAATTCTATTGGGTCGTAGCAAATCTCGAGCTGATGAGTTTGTGAATGAAATTGAGCAACTTACTTCAACGATTAATCCCAATTGGCAAGATACTGGAGCGCAAGTCATCACCGGTGAAATGAACACCTGGTCAGATTGGGATGAAGTTGTATGGGTGATTGAGACCGTAAGTGAAGACATGGCCTTAAAGCAGAAAGTTTTTGCTATGCTTGATCAGCAGGTTCCACCTCATATTCCAATTGGCAGTAATAGTTCGGGCTTCCCCATCTCAAAAATTTCAGCAGGTTTGCCCACCGCGAACCGTATGTTAAACGCCCATTATTTTATGCCCGCTCATATCGTGCCTCTAGTGGAAGTCGTTCTAGGAGAAAAGTCTGATCCAGCGATAGGCGAGCAAGTTTGTGAGATGTACCGTGCCGCGGGCAAGAAACCAGTTTTAGTAAAAAAAGATATTCCAGGATTTTTAGCAAATCGAATTCAACACGCTCTCATGCGTGAAGCTCTATCACTAGTAGATGCCGGTATTGCTACCCCAGACGATGTGGACGCAGCGGTTCGCTATAGTTTTGGATTCCGTTATGCAGCAGTAGGACCGATGACACAGAAAGAAATAAGTGGTTGGGAGGGGATGGCAGGTGCTTCAGTAGAAATTTGGCCAGATTTATATAACGTCAAGGAATTACAACCTTGCATGGCCAAGTTGATTGAAGAAGGAAAATATGGCATGAAATCCAAGGAAGGATTTAGAACTTGGAGCGATGAGGAGATTGCACAAATGCGGAAGAAGTACAACGCTAGACTCAAAGCAGCCTTTAATGTTTTACAAGTAGAACCAGACGAATTATAAGATTCGCATTCATTTATATAACTAGGAGAAAGTATGTCAGTAGATCAAGGTAAGAACTTTAAAGATATTTTGTTTGAGGTAAAAGATCAAGTAGCTTGGATTACGATTAATCGTCCACGTGTATTGAACGCATTCAGAGAGCAAACTTTGGATGAAATGATTGAAGCTGTTAAATCAACGAGAGAAGATCCTTCGATTGCTTGTATCGTCTTCCGTGGTGCTGGAGATCGTGCGTTCTCAGCCGGTGGTGACTTTTATGCGATGAAACGCTTAACCTTTACGAATGGTTCCATGTGGAATGATCGTATGCTCGGTTTAGCAATGGCTATTCGTGGCGTACCTATTCCGGCTATCGCCATGGTAAACGGTTGGTGTGTGGGTGGTGGACACGAACTCGCACTTTGGTGTGATTTGGTCATTGCTTCAGAAAAGTCTGTTTTAGGTCAAACAGGTGCAAAAGTTGGCGCTTGCCCAACAGTCGGTGCAACACAGTACTTACCAAGAATCGTTGGTGAGCGTATTGCTAGAGAAATGATTTTCTTGGCAAAACGTTTTGATGCAAAAGAAGCTGAGCGCATTGGATTGATTAATAAGTGTGTTCCAGAAGAGACGTTAATGGAAGAGACTTTAGCTTGGTGTGAAAACATTAAGAGCAATAGTTCACAAACTATTCGTATGACGAAGAAGAGTTTGAACTTCGAATCAGATCAACTTTATGCTTCATGGCAGCATGGTATGGAGTTACTCGCATACGTTTGGGGTTCTGAAGAGAGCTTAGAGGGTATGAATGCATTCTTAGAAGGTCGTAAGCCTGACTTCCAAAAATTCCGTATGGCAAATAAAGCAGCTTTAGCGGATTATATGGACGGTTTCCATAAGAATCTCAATGCACCTCCTGATATGCGTGATTAAGGATTGATCGATATGACTTCTACTACTTCACAAAACCAACTACCTGAAGGTGCACTGTCAGGCTTTAAAGTACTTGATTTAAGTCGAGTACTGGCTGGGCCCTGGTGTGGCATGTTACTAGGTGATTTAGGTGCGGAGGTAGTAAAAGTTGAATCTCCAGGCTCGGGTGATGACACCCGAGGTTGGGGGCCACCTTTTTTAGAAGGTGAGTCGGCTTATTTTTTAGGCGCAAATAGAAACAAAACAGGTTTAAGTATTCATTTTGGATCAGCAGAAGGTAAAGCACTTCTAGCAAAATTGATCCCGCAGTTTGATGTTGTTGTTGAAAATTTTAAAAATGGCACGCTCGAAAAATGGGGCTTTGATAGTCAATGGTTTGAGACGCATGCGCCTAAAGTAGTTCGTTGCTCGATTACTGGTTACGGTACCTATGGTCCGCTTTCTCACCTGCCAGGTTACGACTTTATTTTGCAAGCTGAGTCGGGTCTCATGAGTCTTTGCGGTGAAGAGGGTGGTGTACCAAGTAAGTACGGTGTTGCAATTGTTGATTTAGCCTCAGGGATGATGGCCTGTAATGCTGTCCAAGCAGCCTTATTATCAAGATATAGAACTGGTAAAGGGCAACACGTCGAAGTGAGTTTGTTTGATACCTCAACAGCACTCTTGGCCAATGTCGGGAGCAGTCACCTTGCTACTGGTAAAGATGCCAGAAGATTTGGTAATGGACATCCAACCATTGTTCCTTATACAACCTTTCCGGCAGCCGATAAGATGATTGCTTTAGCGGTTGGCAATGATGGCCAGTTTGCTAAATTAGCAGAGGTTTTAGGTCACCCTGAATGGGCTCAAGACGAGCGATTTAGGACTAATACTGCCAGAGTTCAACATCGTGAAATCGTCGATGGACTCGTTGCAGAGTCATTTAAAACGATGCAATCAAAAGACATTATTACGACCTTAAGAAAAAATGGTATTCCTGTCGGTGCTGTAAATACAGTTGCCGAAGCGCTCAGTACCGAACACGCTAAAGTCAAAGAAATGGTCGTAGATATTGCCCATGAAAAAATTGGGACGTTTAAGAGCTTAGGTACGCCTTTAAAAATGCATCAAACACCAACCAGTGTTAGATTACCCCCACCGATGCTCGGACAACACACCGATGAGATTCTAAAAAAATATTTACAACTGAGTGATGCAGAGCTTAGTGACTTGAGAGCAAAAAAGATAATTCAGTAATCTAGATATTTTTTTAAGATACGAAGTCTCCTTGGAAACTCAACGGCTATTTAGGCTCAATAGAATTAGAAAACGAATATACTAAAAGTGTTCGATTTTTAAACAATTAGTTACACTTCGTTTTTCGATTAGGGGAATTTATGAGCAATGACTCTCGGTTACCAGCGCAAGAGCTGGATATGTCAGCTTATTGGTTGCCTTATACGCCCAACCGCTATTTTAAGAAGACGCCAAAACTCATGGCCTCCGCCAAGGGTGCTTATTATTTTGATACCCAAGGTCATCAAATTTTTGACGGTATCTCCGGTTTATGGTGTTCTCCTTTAGGGCACGGAGATCCTCGTATTGGTCAGGCTTTGCAAAAGCAATTTGAGACGATGGATTACTGTACTGCTTTTCAAATCGCTAGTCCTGATACCTTTAAACTCGCTTCTAGGATTGCTAAGATGGCTCCGAGCGGTCTTGGTAAAGTGTTCTTTACGAATTCTGGTTCTGAAGCAGTGGATACGGCCTTAAAAATTGCAATTGGCTATCATAAAGTTTTAGGTCAAGGTGGTCGGTTTCGCTGCATCGGTCGTGAGCGGGCTTACCATGGTGTTGGTATTGGTGGGATATCTGTTGGCGGAATTATTGCTAATCGAAAAATGTTTGCGACGATGATGATGAACGGAGTAGACCATTTACCACATACCTATAATTTATCGCAAATGGCCTTTTCGAAAGGGCAACCAACTTGGGGTGCCCATTTAGCTGAAGAACTAGAAAGACTTGTTGCTTTGCATGATGCGAGCACAATCGCTGCCGTGATTTTGGAACCCATGCAAGGCTCAACGGGGGTGCTTGTCCCGCCGCAAGGGTACCTGCAAAGAATCCGTGAAATTTGTACAAAACATGGCATTTTATTGATATTTGATGAGGTGATCACGGGCTTTGGTCGTTTAGGCACAGCATTTGCTGCGGATCGATTTGGGGTTGTACCGGATATGATTACTTTTGCTAAAGCGATCACCAACGGTGTGATTCCTTTAGGTGGTGTGATTGTGCGGGATTATATTTATGAGACCTTAATGAATAGCGGAGGTCAAGAACAGTTTATTGAGTTTTTTCATGGTTACACCTACTCAGGTCACCCAATGGCTATTGCAGCGGGTCATGCGGTATTAGATATTTTTGAGAGCGATGATTTAGTCAATCAAAGTAAGGCACTAGAGCCTGTTCTTGAACAAGCTATTCATGGCTTAAAAGGGCAGAGTAAGATTTTAGATATTCGTAATATTGGTTTAGCCGCAGCTATCGATATTGAGCCGAATGCTAAAGAGCCAGGCAAAAGAGGCATGCAAGTACTGGAGAAATGTTTAGAGAAGGGGGCTTTAGTGCGTATCTCAGGTGATACGATCGCGGTCTGCCCACCCTTTATTTCTACTGAATCTGAAATTAAAAAACTAGTTGATATTTTAGGCAGCTCGATTCAAGAAGTTGCTTAGAGTGAAATTGCTGGAATTTGTAATCAGATATTCGAAGTAGATCTCTGTTCTTTTACAAACTTGCGAGGGAAATCTTAGCTGAACATTAATTCACTATTAAGATCAGCGCAGAATCCATTCGCCATGAGATTGTATTTGGACGTACATTGCATCAGGAGCTTGATCGATGTCTCCTGGCCAAGCAACAGCCCCATTATCAATGTGGACTTGATTAAATGTAGCAGGCGTTTTTAATGCCTCGAAAACTCCTGTCAAATGACTGTTTTCAAATCTAACCTTACCAATCGTGCCATCCTCAAACTTAACTTGCAGGGCAAGCGGCGCGATTGCTTTAACGTCAATAACATCCCAATTCATAGGTCACCTCAAGCCAAGGATGTCAATGTACAGTGATTAAGATTATCTGTCAATGCCACTTTAAGAGTAGGTGTAATTACTTGGTATGAAGGTAACTAAACTAAGCAGAAATCAATTAGTCAATTTTACCAATCGCCTTAAGTAAAGTTAACATTCTTTTACCATCTTCTTGGGCAAATTTTTCAAATTCTGGCGCATCACGATAGTCCATGATGATGTTTTGTTTTTGGAAGCCAGTAGTAAATTGAGGACTCTTTACGGCTTCCTTTAAAGCATTTCTGAGCGTCATAACTATTGGGGCAGGAGTGCCTTTTGGCGCATAAATTCCTGCCCAAATATAGTACTGAGCATCATAGCCAGATTCACGATAACTTGGGACATCCGGAAATGCTGAAATACGCTTTGCACTAGAAACAGCTAATGGACGAACTTTTCCAGAAGCAATTTGAGCAGCGGCGACACCTGGAGCTGCGGTCGTAAAGTCAACTTGACCACCTAGCAGTGCTAAGAGTGACGGGCCGCCACCACCAAATGGAACTTGGGTAAATTTCACGCCGGCTTGATACGCTAACATTTCAACAGAAAGATGAATCGGGCCAAAATTACCTGAAGAGGAGTAGTTGTATTTACCCGGATCTGCTTTGGCTGCTTTGATTAAATCTTCCAACGTTTTAAATGGAGATTCTGTCTTAACAAGAATAATCATTGGATCACTTGAAATCAAAGCAATTGGCTCAAGTTGATTAAGTTCGTATTGTGGTTTTCTGCCAGAAATACGCTCTGCCTCTGGGTGAACCACTACAGAGGAGAGTGACATTGCTAAAGTGTAACCATTGGGTTTTGCATTTGCTACATAAGCGGTACCAAGGGCACCACCAATTCCAGGTTTATTCTGAACCACAATCGCTTGTTTTAAAACAGTACCCAAAGGTTCTGCCAAAATACGCGCATTTAAATCAGCTGCGCCACCTGGAGGATTCGCCACAATTAAAGAGATCGAAGAACTAGGATATGGATCTTCTGCTTGAGCAGTAAATACACATAATAGGTTTAGAAACAGAGTAAATGCAATAGCAAAGGACTTTTTCATTGAGGAACCTTAACAGTTTGTTCGTTATTAACAGATAAAACAATTGATTCAAACATAGCAATTGTTTGTTCCATTTGTAATGGGGAAATTGGATATGGAGTTGGCACTCTACTTGCATCAACACCAGTATGGAATGAGTTGGGAATCGCTAAACTAAAGGCGTCTAACTCTGCTCGAATAGAGTCGAGTGGCGGCATGACAAAGCGCTCAACACGACCACCTTTATAACGGACAACGACTTCATTTTCACCAAGGGCTTCAATGGAGGCTTGATCGCCAAAAACATGAACACGCCAAAAAATTGGGGTTGCTCGCACCATCGCAAAATAACCACTTAAGCCATTGTTGAATTTAACGGTAACAGTCGTTGAATCTCTTGGATCGTGTCCCATGCGCTGACTACAAACCATCGCAGTGACAGATTGTGCAGGGCCAATAATGTTGACAAACGCTTCAATCATGTGAATGCCTGTACCAGTGAGTCCACCAGCAGGAGATTCATAAGGAGATTCACGCCAATCAGAAAAGAATTTCGTAGAGTGCTCGTTACTGTAATGACCTTCTATATGTAACACTTCGCCTAAGATGCCACTTTTTACAAGTTCTCTTAACTTTGCCATGGAAGGCCAGAAGTGTTTATTTTGTCCAACGGCCAGAACGACATTGTTTTGCTGGCAAGCTGCTATGGCAGACTTCGCTTCATTAAAAGTTAAGGTTAATGGCTTTTCACAAAAGATATGCTTACCAGCATTCGCTGCTGCAACGATTTGCTCAGCGTGTAAGGAGTGTGGTGTAGCTAATACGACAGCTTTAATTTCAGGATTTTGCAAAGCATCAGCTAAATCACTAGCTAAAGCCATACCCTGTTGATTAGCAAAGTTTTGCGTTTCAACGACTTCTTTCGTAATCCCTAAACTAAAGCGAATTTCTGTACTTTTATTTTGTACGGCAGTGGCAATATTTTTTCCCCACCAGCCCATTCCTACTAATGCTGCATTAATCATTTTTTACTCAGTCTCTTTGGTTAATTGTTACTTTATTTCATTTGATATTTTCTTACTAAATCTTCATCTACTTCAATTCCCAGCCCTGCTGTATCTGGAATCGGTAATAAGCCATTGATGGTTTGAATCGGGGCTTGCACAATATCCTGCGCTAAGGATAAATGACTTGGACTTACTCCCCAACGAACATGGGGGAGGGCTGCACTAAGGTGGAGTAAAGCAGCAGAAGCGATGCTTGACTCAGCGAGTTTACCGGCTAAATTGAGTTCTAAACCAAGAGCCGCACAGGCATGTCCAGCAGCCATTAAGCCACTGATACCACCGAACTTTAAAGTTTTTAAAGATACGCCAGCAATACCTAAAGGCAGGTGTGCCATCACGGCAGCCATATCCGTCACTGATTCATCTAAACCGATCTTAACAGGACTTAAAGCAATCAGTTTTTGTAAATCGTCCATGGCATTTTTTTGCAAGGGCTGTTCAAAATAAGACAAGTTCGCATCTTTCACACCCAATACATAAGTGGAGGCTTGCTCAAGATTCATGCCCATATTGGCATCACCGCAATACTGGATGTCATTACCAAATTCTTTACGCAGAGTATTCGTCAAAAGAATATCATCAGCCAGCGATTTAACACCCAGCTTCAGTTTAAAAAATCGATATCCCTGATCAATCATCTTGCCAGTTTCGATAATATCTTTTTCAACACTCTTATTGCCAATTAACCAAAGCGGTACTGCATGGTCACGTTGTTTACCACCAATCAAAACGTGGACCGGTACTTGTAAGTAACGACCAACCAAATCATATAAGGCAATATCTATCGCCGAAATTGCACTTTTTCCCTTTTTAACGAAAGGAAATAGAGATTGAGTGATGCCTGATAAATCGAGAGCGTTTTTACCAGGGAGTCGATCTTTTAATGAGTCATTAAAGGTACTTAAAAGTTCTTCTAAGGTCGAACCGCCATGACTAGGTGCTGAGGTGGTTTCTCCCCAGCCGACTAAACCATTTTCAGCCTCGATACGCACGAGCATTGTTTCTGCTTCGCGCAACTCAATTCCAGCCATGAGAACTGGTTTGATCATCGGTAAACAGACTCCGAAGGCTTCAACTTTTTTGATAATGAGTGGTGGCAATGTGCTTGTGTTCATAGAAGTATTTTTAGGTTGGTGACTGATTAAGGTTTGACTAAACTATTCTTTAAGATGGCTTCAAAAATAATGGCGTTATCCAAGTGACCATTACCATTAGCTAGTTCTGTTTCGAGTAATTCGATATAGCGTTGTGCAAGTGGCAAGTGCTGACCTTTTGCATCGGCAAGGTCTTGAATTAAGTGAAAGTCTTTTAAACTTTGATCGACTTTGCTTTGGGGGTTTTCGTATTGACGATTCACCATCAAGTTGCCCTTGACGGCCATCACACTAGATGCCGCTGCTGACAGTTGCAGTGTTGCTAATAACTTTGCTGGATCTAAACCTAATTGTTGACCAAATACTAAGCCTTCTGCCATGGATGCGCGGTGTAAGCCTAGTACTAAATTGATGGCGAGTTTTGCTTTACCAGCATCACCTACTTCACCAATATGTTGACGTTTCGGAGTAACGATATCTAATAGCTCACGTACTTCATCAAATTGAGACTCAATACCACCCATCAAACCCAAAGCATCACCGCGAGCGAGTTGCAAACTGGTGCCAGAAATGGGTAACTCTAAAAAATGATGACCTAAATCCTCGAAAGCTTTAGCAATTTTTTTGATTTCATCTGGGTCACAGGTACTAGTACAAATGACACTAATCGGTTTGTTCGGATGATCTTTGAGAATGCCGTCTGGCCCAAGTAATGTAGCTTCAACCTGCTTAGTATTAAATACAGCTAAAAAAATTACTCGGCAAGCAGAGCCAAGCCCTGCAATCGTTCGAATACGATCTGCACCAAACTCTGCACACCGATTAAGGTCCACATCAAAGCCCAAAAGGGGCACGCCAGCAGCGTCTAGTCTTCGGACCAGGGCTTGACCCATGAGGCCAAGACCGATTACTCCAACAGGTTGAGAAGAGGATGTACTCATGGCAGTAAATCCATAAAAGGATTAACCAGAGATTCTTGCATTAATTCATCTGAAGTAAATTCAGCATAGTGCTTTGCCCATTGCAAAATATCTTCAACAATTTCGTCACCGCTATAACCTTTGCTATTTAATTGATCGATTAATTGTTGCTTTACAGGAGCAACACGATCACGCCAGATAGTTTGTTCTTCGGGAGTTAAAGAAATAAATTCCATACCGTTTTGAATAAAGGCTTCACACCCACGAGCACCAGCTAGACCATAAAAAAGCTGAGCGCCTGCTTGAGCTAAGCCTCTTAACCACTCATTCAAAATTAACTTTAACTCTTCGGGTAACTGCGCATAAAAACTTGGCGACAAACCGTACTCTAAATTGACTCGAACCAAATTTGCGCTGGTGCGATAATTGGCGTGCTTATATAAACCTACAGTGTGAGCTGCACTATCTGAAATAGAAATAGCAAAAACCTCATTACTTTCGTAAGCTTTTTTTCCTTCTGGAGTACTACAACCGACCGGTATCGCTCCTAAGGCAGAAAATAAATCAGACTCCACACCGTTACTACAAGCAATTTTTTTCCCGGCAATATCAGCTAAGGTGCGGATGGGCTCACGACTAAATAAGTTGTACTCACTTGTCGCGACCATGCGCCCCATTAAAACACCTTGACCTTCGAAATCTTTCCTAAAGTGTTTGTGATACAAAGCCTCAGAAACGGCAGTTGCCCCTTCTGCGCTATCAAAAATGAAGGGCAAGCTCAGTGCTTGCGCTGCAGGAAACATCTCAGCATCCCAAGCAGAGTAGACCGGGCACATATCCGTAATCCCTGCTTTAAGGGCTTCAATACCTTCTCGCTCTTTATGTAAACTACCACCCCAAAAAGCTTTAACTTGAATTGCCCCGTCAGTCATTTGATGAAGTCGTTTAAAAGCTGGTTCAAACACATCCACTACAGCTGGAGAACTGCCTGGAATGTGGGCACTAACGCGTAGCACAAACTTCGGTTCAACGGCTTTTAAGTCTTTTGGTGAAACATCCAGCCACGCTCTAGCAACAGCTGTTTTTTGGAGGACTTGTTCTACGCTATCATTTCCTGCAATTTGTAATTGAGTCATATTATTCAGTATCTTTCAAGTTTGCTTCTTTAACAACTTTCCCATATCTTACAATTTCTGCTTGATAGAATTTGGCGAATTCGGGTTGAGAAATATTGATCATACGAAATCCCTGATCCTCTAATTGGGACTTAATAGCTGGTCGTTGAATTACTTTATTCACTACCTGATAAACCTTTTGAACAATCGCATCTGGTGTTTTTGCCGGCAAAAAGAAACCAAACCAAGTTTCAACTTCTAAACCTGGAAAACCTAGTTCAGCAGTGGTCGGAATTTCTGGAGCCATTGGTGAGCGCTTGGCAGCAAGCAGCGTGAGCGCACGAATTTTGCCAGATTTTAAATGTTGAATGGCCAATGGTAAAGCCGGGAAAACGGAATTGACCTGACCAGCTAATGCATCACTAATTGATTGAGCGGTTGATTTATAAGGGACGTGTAATAAATCAACTTTTGCACTGATCTTAAAAGACTCTCCAGCAAAATGGCCAATACTGCCGTTACCCCAAGAAGAATAACTAACTTTTCCTGGGTTCTTTTTTGCAAGTTCAATAAATTCAGCTAAATTTTTGGCTGGTACTTTTTCATTTACAACTAACACTAAGGGGACTGATGCCATCTGAATCACTGGAATGAAGTCTTTTCTGGCGTCATAAGATTGTTTACTCATCCAAGGATTCGTCGCAATTGATGTAGATTCCAGCATCAAGGTGTAACCATCTGGCTTGGCTCTTGAGAAATACTCTTCGCCGATTGCGCCGTTTGCGCCGGGGCGATTTTCTAAAATCAAGGTCTGTCCGAACTCTTCAGTCAAGGCAGACACCAAAGTTCTAGCTACTAAATCGGAAGTTCCGCCAGCCGCCATCGGAATAATAATATTGATCTGACGATTCGGATAATTATCAGTTTGGCTATAAGCTAAGGCTGGTATCGCCGTAAAGAGCGCTATCAAACCTAGTGATAAAAGCTTGGCTCTGATGCTACTTTGATGATGATTTCGTAACTGTAAACGCATACTTGTCTCCTGTTGTGCGGATTTTTTTAATCTTTTGTTTAATTTTAGCTGAATTAGAACTGTTTAGGTAGTTCGTTAACTCAAAACAAACTAGGTATTCAGTGGATAATTAACATAATTTAATTTCTCAATAAAAAATGATTCAAATAACTGAATTAAGGTTGCCGATTAATCATGTGCCACAAGCACTTGAACAAGCCATTCTTGAACGCCTCAAAATCCCTTTGCAAGATTTAATTCGCTTTGAAATTTTTAAGCGTAGTGTCGATGCGCGTAAAAATGTAGAGCTTGCTTTAATTTACACCGTGCATGTCTCGGTTAAGGATGAGGCTGCAGTTTTATCCCAATGGTCTTTTGATGGACACATTAAACCAGCTCCTGATACCGGATATCATTTTGTAGCCAGAGCGCCTGAGTTATTTGATGAGCGTCCAGTTGTAATTGGTTTAGGTCCTTGCGGCCTTTTTGCCGCCTTAGTTTTAGCACAAATGGGCTTTAAGCCTATCGTGTTAGAAAGAGGAAAAGCGGTGCGGGAAAGAACCCAAGATACATGGGGTTTATGGCGTAAAAATGTTCTTAATCCCGAGTCAAATGTTCAGTACGGCGAAGGTGGAGCTGGCCTTTTTTCAGACGGTAAGTTATATAGTCAAATCAAAGATCCCCAGTTTTTAGGGCGCAAGGTCATCGCTGAATTTATTAAAGCGGGTGCTCCTGCTGAAATTGAATATGTTGCCAAGCCTCATATTGGTACCTTTCGACTTGTCGGAGTCGTTGAGCGGATGAGAGAGGAAATTATTGCCTTAGGTGGAGAAGTTAGGTTCTCGAGCAAAGTATCTGAGTTTTTGATTGAAAACGGAAAGTTGGAAGGCCTTAAATTAGAAGATGGTCAAACGATTGCCACGAAAAGGGCCATTTTAGCCCTAGGTCATAGCTCGCGAGATACCTTTGCTGCACTGCATAGCGCCGGAGTTTATTTGGAGCAAAAGCCGTTCTCCATTGGCTTTAGGATTGAGCACCCTCAATCGGTGATTGATAGAGCAAGATTAGGCCCACACGCTGGCAATGCAATTGTTGGCGCGGCCGACTATAAGCTAGTACATCATGCTAAAAATGGCCGCTCAGTCTATAGTTTTTGCATGTGTCCTGGCGGCACTGTGGTTGCTGCGACTTCAGAGCCCAATAGAGTCGTGACGAATGGCATGAGTCAATACTCCAGAAACGAGCGTAATGCCAATGCCGCCATTGTTGTTGGTATTAATCCAGAAGATTATCCAGGCGGTCCGCTCGCAGGCATTGAGTTTCAGCGCTCAATTGAGTCAAAAGCGTTTGTCATGGGTGGCTCAAATTACGAGGCACCAGGTTCACTAGTAGGCGATTTTTTAAAAGGTCAGGTATCTCAAGAGTTCAGAAGTGTATTACCATCTTATAAACCTGGTGTCCATTTAACCGATTTAACGCAGTGTTTGCCAGATTATGCAATCCTAGCCATTCAAGATGCCTTGCCACATTTTAATAAAAAAATACCTGGCTTTTCGATGAATGATGCGGTGTTGACAGGCGTTGAGACGAGAACTTCAGCTCCACTGCGGATTACTCGAGGCTTAGACTTTCAGTCACTCAATGTTCGCGGCCTTTACCCTGCAGGTGAAGGTGCTGGATACGCAGGTGGAATTTTATCAGCGGGTGTTGACGGGATTAAGGTAGGACAGGCTTTAGCCCTCGACATTATGCAAAATTTAGCAAATTAGATCTTTTAATGAATTTTTAAGGAATTGTTATGAAGTCAGTTAATCAGTTGAGTACTAGTTTTGTTCATCGTTTTGTAAAACCAACGTTGATAGCCCTTTTAGCAATCACCACGATAACTAGCCACAATGCTTTTGCGCAGGCTTGGCCAAGTCGTACTATCAAAATTGTGGTGCCGTTTGGACCTGGTGGAGCCAATGATTTAATTGCACGCGCAGCTGCTGAGGGCATGTCAAAAGAGTTGGGTCAAAGTATTGTGATCGAAAATAAACCGGGCGCTGGAGCCACTCTTGGGGCAGATTATGTAGCAAAAGCGGCGCCTGATGGTTATACCTTTTTAATTGCAGCCGCTGGTTTGGTAACGAACAGTTTGATTAAAGCCAAAATGCCCTATAAGGATTCTGACTTAACACCAGTTGGGATGATTGCCGTAAGTCCATCGGTGATTGTGGTGGCAGCAGATTCACCGATTAAGAACCTGAAGGAACTAATCGAAGCATCGAAGAAGGGCCAAGGGCTCAATTTTTCTACTGCAGGAACTGGCAGTACACCGCATTTTGTAGCTGAAATGCTCAAAATTAGTGGTGGTGGAAGGTTTGACATCATCCCTTATAAAAGCGGCTCTGAGGGGATGGTTGCGGTAGTTGGTCATCAGACAGATGCCACTTCAGAGGCAAGCGTGGTGGTCATTCCGCAAATTTTAGGTAACAAATTGCGTCCTATCGCCTCTACTTGGAATACTAGAATTGATTCTTTAAAAGATGTGCCAACCGCCAAAGAGTTGGGCTACCCAAATATTTTTATTGGCCACTGGGCTGGCTTACTTGCTCCAGCTGGAACGCCTAACGAAATTTTAGATAAGATGAACGACGCTTTAAATAAAGCATTGAAAAGACCAGAAATTAAAGATCGCTTCATTGTTCAAGGAATTGAGCCAGTTGGTGGAAATCGTGCCTCCTTCGTGAAATTTATAGACGAGGAAAGAGCAAGACTCGGTGCGATTGTAAAGTCAACGAATATGAAAGAAGACTAAAGAAGATTTAGGAATATTCAATCAGTAAGACCCAATAAGTCTGTCATCTCTCAACTGACTTATTGAATTAGTATAGTTATTAAAATTTTAAATTAAGGTAATGATGAAAATTCAGCAAAGTATTCTGATCTGTGTATTAACCTTGTGTATCGCAAGCCCGGCTATTGCTCAAACGAAACCGCCCTCTGCAGTCGCGGCGACGGTCAACGGTGTAAAAGTATTGAATAAGGACCTCGATTTAATGGTTAAAGCTGCTGAAGCCTCGGGTGCTAAAGATTCTCCAGATTTACGTAACGCTATCTTAAATGACCTAGTTATTCGGGAAGCAATTTTGCAAGACGTAAAAAAGAACAGTCTTGAGAAGCTTGGCGATAATGAGGCACGCATCAAAATTGCTAATCAAAATATCTTGATTGATTTATGGTTTGCCGAATTTATGAAAGCCCATCCCATCACGGATTCTGAAATCAGAGCCGAGTATGACCGTCAGGCTGCCATTACCAAAGATGGTAAGAACTCCAACGAATACAAGATTTCTCAAATTGTTGTCGCTACAGAAGCCGATGCAAATGATGTGATTACTAAACTGAATGGTGGTTCTAATTTCAATCAGCTCGCCAAAGACAAGTCTTTAGACAAGCAAAGCGCAGCCAACGGTGGGGAAATCACCAACTGGATTTTGCCTGATCAGCTAGTACCACCATTAGGCGATACAGTAGTCGGACTAACTAAAGGAAAAGTTTCTGTCAAAGCAGTGAGAACTAATTTGGGTTGGCATGTAGTTCGACTGGATGATATGCGTAAATTTAAATTACCCACTTTTGAAGAGTCAAAGAACATCATTTCCCAGTCATTTCTTAATCGTCGTAAGCAAGAAGCGATTTCTGAGTTAATGAAAAAAGTAACGGTAGTTCCAGCTAAGTAATACTTTATTTAGATAAGCTGTTAACCTAATGTTGACGGCTTATTGAATTTTAAATAGTGCTCGAATTACTCTTTTAGCTTCACCTCAGAGTTTAAAAACTCGCGCCATTCCGATGGGATTGATGTGCTCTTCTTGGTAGTTGTATTGGCATAGACATACGTCAATTCAGCATTGATGAGTAATTCATCCTGCAGATAGATTTCAGTAGTAATTTGCATAGACGAGTTGCCCACTCGAGAGCATCGAACGCAAATATCTAACTCGTCGTCAAATTTTGCTGATTGATGATATTCTAGTTGCGCTTTTTTAACGAAAAACTCATGCCCTGAACCACTCATTTGAACAAAACTCGGCAAGGGTGACCTTCTCCAATATTCTGTGAAACCAATATCGCAGTAAGTTAGGTAATGGCTATTAAAAACAATGGCTTGTTGGTCAATTTCAGACCAACGAACACGTAGTGGGTGGGTGAAAGAAAAATCAGATTTAGCCATTTTGAGATTGAATAGTTGAAAAAAGGAGACCTAAGTCTCCTTTTTTGACGAAAAATGGATCAGTTAGTTTGAATGCACTTAATAAGTGATTAATGAACCATTGCCACAGGAGTAGCCCAGTTACCAAATCCCATTACTTTTAGGGATAGCTCAGCAAACTCCTCTAGTGATACAGGCATTAAACCTCTGGAAGTTCTTTTACGATTAAACTGTTCTAATTCGAGGCTAACATTAGCACCGTTGAATCCATTTAGTGTAGAACTTGGTAAGTCATTGGTTTTCATATATTTTCTCCGTCTTTAATCAGGTGGTTAACCAAGTCTAAGAAACTATAAATTGCTTAACCTGAGTATTAAACGCTTGGATTTAGTTAAAGTTGACAAAAATAATGAGAAAAAATTAATTTTTATTAAATCTTATAAGCAATTGTTTTTAATATGTAAAATTGAGCTGTTGAAAATCTATAAAGTCATTTGTGAAACATTTTAAGATAATTTTTACTAGTATTGCCATCTTTTTTACGCTCGCAGGCGGTGGACTTTTTTATGCCTATACTCAATTACCAGCTTGGCTCCATGATAAAGCCCAAGAAATTGGTGATAAAACGGGTTATATAATTGATTTTAAAGATTTTAAATATTCAATACGAGATCCTAAAGTCAGCTTTTCGGACTTTAAAATTGTCCAAAAATCGAATCAAGAGCGATTAATATCGATTGGCCAATTTGACGTAAGCTATAAAATTTGGCCACTTTTGAAGAAAAAAATTGAAATTAATACAATCAATACCCATCAACTGGTTCTAAATTTCCATAAAAATCCTCAACTCAATTTTTTAAAATTTATTGAGGCCATTGAGAAAGTTTATCCATCAGACCCTAAGAAAGTCAATCAACCTAGTACTTGGACTTATAACATCAACCATTTTCATTTGGAAGAGGGAACCATTCAAGTTCAGGACGAATCAAAACATTACAAGAATGATTTGGCAATTAAAGAACTTGATTTGAATAGTGCAACCAATTATGACGACCAAAATAAAGTAGTTAATTTGTTGCAGTCTAAGTATCAAATCGATTTAACTAACTTAAAACTGCAGTTACAAAAACCATCCAGAACTCTCGAAACTGGTCCAATTTCCTTAGGCGGTGATTTTTGGCTAGATCAAAAGAACGATTTAAAAATTAATTTAGTAGCTCTTCTAGGTAGCGGGAAAGCTACCACCACGATTAATATTGCTAATCAAGCCAATACTATTCAAATAGATTCGAATTTCGAACGATTCTCTTTGGTGCCACTCTTACAGATGGAAGCCCCCAAATCATTAAGAACGTCCAAATCAGGAATTGCTAGTGGCCAATTGCAATACCTATCTGATGATAAAGGGGATCGCTTACAGGGCGAGTTGTCGTTTAGTGAATTGAATTTGCCGCCTTTGTTGGAGTTGCTTCCAGCCAATATTAAATTAATCGGAAAGTCAGGGATAGCAGACGGTCGCGTGAAAATAAACGATAGTAAAAACAAATTACAAGTGAGTGGTGAAGTCAATATTAATGATTTAGCTATTTTTGAATCAGATAAAACAAACGAACTTTTGGCTTGGAAAAGTGGACGTGTAAAACAATTTGATTACACCGAGATAGGAAAAGATAGTCGATTACGGATGGACGAAGTATTGTTGGATGGACTCAAAGCACGGGTCACTATTTATGCAGATAAGAGTAATAATTTTGTTAGGATGTTCCCACCATCGGCAAAAGAGGCGATGAAAATTGATTTAACAAGACAGATTGCTACCTTGCGAGAGGCTGAGGACACTACTGATCAAAGTGAGAAAATAAACCAATTACAAACTACCAAAGATAAGGTAAATAAGGGGTTAATTGAAGTTCAAAATGATAGTCAATTTAATGCCAACATTAAATCGATTGCTATAAAAAATGGCAATGTCAACTTTACGGATTTTTCTGTTCTACCTATTTTTAAAACAGAAATCAATAGTTTGCGAGGCACTGTCGTTGGCATTAGTACAAGACCAAATCGCTATGCTACCGCCGCTTTGGATGGTTTAGTTGGGCCACAGGGAGATGTGAAGATACGCGGTCAAATAGCCTTTGAGGACCCTCGGCGCAACAATGACGTACAACTCTCATTTAGACGCATCCCACTAGCTACCATTAATCCTTATTACTCTAGTGTGGCTGGGTATGATGTGATTGACGGCATCCTTTCTTACGACTCATCCTATCAAACGAAAGATGGAAAATTGGTTGGTGATAACCGTTTCGTGATCAACCAAATCAAAATGGGCGATCGAAATCCCAATTACAAGGGGATGTTTATTCCGATGAAACTGATTACTTATTTACTGGAAGATAAAGATGGAGTGATTGATCTGAATTTAAAGGTAAAGGGCAATGTTGATAGTCCTGAGTTTCAAATTAGAACATTATTGTGGGATGCGTTTTTTACGATTGTCGAGAACGTAGTCAAATCTCCTTTTATCGGCATTGGTCGACTACTGGGTATTGAGTCCTTAAATGGTATTTACTTTAGCCCAGGCTCTGACCAACTGCGACCCTCTGAGACTTTAAAGTTAGAAAAGATTGCAAAGGGTTTAGAAAAAAAACCGAAAATGCTACTTCAAATCAATGGCGCTTATGATGCTTCTGTGGATGCCTTGGAACTTGCAACAACTTCAGTTAACCGACAAATCTTCAAAAGAGGTGGATTTAGTGTATTACCAAATGAGCCACTGCCTAAAATACCGTTATCGGATGACCGTATTCAAAAAGCAATCAAGCGTCTTTTTGAAGAACAGGGAATTCCCTTGCCAAGTAGTGCCGGCATAGCAGCGGGGACTGCCACTGAAAAGTATTTTAATGAGTTGCATCAAATATTGATTAAACGCGTCAAAATAACAGAGGAAGAACTACAAAACTTGGCTAGTCAAAGAGCGACAGCTGTTCAACAAGATATGGCAAAGAATCATCCGCAATTAGTAGACCGAGTCAAAGTAGATGCAATTAAGGCTATGAAGACAGAGGCAGACGGCATTCCGATGGGTTTAGCCTTCGCTAACTAAATTAAAATGGCAGACCCACATAGTTTTCCGCAAGGGCTTTTTGAGCATTTTCAGAACTTGCCAAAAACTCAAACTCGGCAATTTGCATCTTCTTTTCAAACGCGCTCATTTCAGGAAATTGGTGCATGAGATTAGTGAGTGACCAAGAAAATCTTTCTGCCTTCCAAATTCTGGCAAGCGCTCTTTGAGAGTAATGTTGAATCCCAGCGTCATTTTTTTCTTGATAAAACTCCATTAAAGCCCAAGATAAATAACGCACATCTGATACTGCTAAGTTAAGACCTTTGGCACCTGTTGGGGGCACAATATGACCTGCGTCACCAGCTAAAAAGAGTCGACCAAACCGTAAGGGTTCTGCAACAAAACTGCGCAACGGCGCAATACTCTTTTCAATTGAAGGGCCAGTTTCTAGTGCTTCTTGTAAGCGGGTCGGTAAACGAGCGTGGAGTGTTTGCCAAAACCGCTCATCACTCCAATTATTAACATGGTCATCCAGAGTGCACTGTAAATAATAGCGACTCCGCGTTGGTGAGCGCATACTACACAAGTAAAAGCCATCAGGGTGATTACCATAGATGAGTTCTTCTTGGACTGGTTTGGTATCAGAAAGAATGCCTAACCAACCAAATGGATATACCCGTTCATATTCAGAGATAGCATTTTGCGGGATACTTGCTCGACAAACGCCATGATAACCATCACAACCAGCAATAAAATCACAATCAATCGCATAATTGACGCCGTCAAGTTTGTATTCGACTTTAGGATGATTGGTATCATAACCAGAAACAACAACATTTTCAGCGCCGTAAACTGTAATGAGACCAGCCTCTAATCGTGCATTAGTTAGGTCTTTGGTAACCTCGGTTTGACCATAGACGGTGACACTTCTCCCAATCAAACCCTGCAAATCAATGTTGAGAATCTGCCCGCCAAAAGCTAAATCAAAGCCATGATGTGGCAATCCCTCTTTTTCCAGCCTTGTACTGACTCCCACTTCATGAAGTAGACTGACAGTTCCTTGTTCAAGAACCCCAGCGCGGATTCGCGCTAATACGTAATCTTTGGTTTGCCGCTCGATAATAATGGTATCAATCCCAGCTTTGTAAAGTAATTGACCTAACAGTAAACCGGCTGGACCTGCACCAATGATAGCAACTTGAGTTTTCATAAAAATAGTAAATGCAGTTGTAAGATGGTGTTACTTTACAACAAAAAGGGAGCATCTCGCTCCCTTTGATCTAAATTAAGAAAAAACGATTACTTTTCGTATTTCTTGAGTAAAGCACGAGCCTCTTCTAATAGCTTGGCGCCATCAGCACCTTTACCGTTGGCTTCTTTGACCCAGTCATCATCAACGTTATCACTGGCTTTTTTCCAACGCTCTAATTCTGCGGGTGCTAAAGTTGCAACCGTATTGCCACGATCTTTTGCCATTTTGCTAAAGGGTTCAACAATGGCATCAAAGCCAGTTGCGCCAGCCCATGCAGAAGCGGCAAGTCCACTATTGTTATCGATTACCTTTTTCAGGGCAGGCGTCAAACTGTCATACTTTGCTTGATTCATACCGAACATGAAAATTGAGTTTGAGAAGCGAGGGCCACCAGCCGGAGCGTCTAAATGGTACTTCACAATTTCATGAATCTTCGTAGCAGGTACACCTTCCCATGGCACCATCGCAGCATCAATCACACCTTTAGAGATAGAGTCTGATACATTTGGCAGCGGCATTTGAACTGGCGTCGCGCCTAGAGATGCGATTAACTTTGCATTAATCCGGGTCGCACTACGAATCTTCAGACCTTTTAAGTCTTCTAAAGTCTTAACTGGTTTGGTTGAGTGAAGAACATAGCCTTCAGTTGTGTGCATGAATAACAGCTTAATTCCTTTGTACTCATCCATGGCATTTTTTTGGACATAATCCCAAAGGGCTTGTGATCCTTGTTTTGCACTAGAAGTTAAGAATGGTAATTCAAACACTTCTGATTTTGTAAAACGACCAGCCGCATAAGTTGGGATAACCCAAACGATATCAACAACGCCGTCTTTTACTTGATCAACTAGTTGAGGAGGGGTACCACCTAATTGCATTGACGGATAAATTTGACAGACCATTTCACCGTTAGATTCTTTAGCGATTTTTTCACACCATGGTTGAATCACGCGTACATTGAAACTCGATGCAGCAGGTAAGAAATGGTGCACTTTTAAAGTAACGACTGCATTCGCAGTTGAAATATTTAAACCGGCTAAAAGTGTTGCAAGAACAATACTAAGTTTTTTCATTCAATACTCCTAAAGAAATCAATTAAGTTAATCGGTGAACCAACCACAGGGTAATACCAGGAAAAGCTATTAATAACACCATCCGTATAGCATCTGAGATTAAAAAGGGAACTACTCCCTTATAAGTTTCAGACATCGGCACATCTTTTGCTAAACCATTCATGATGTAAACATTTAATCCGACTGGAGGGAATATCATACCAATTTCACAAACCATCAAAATCAACACACCAAACCAAAGGGCTTTATCTGAGGGGGGTAAGCCAAAAAAATCAAGACCAATAATGACGGGGAAGATGACAGGCACCGTTAGTAAAATCATGGACATTTCATCCATCACACAGCCTAGTATTACGTAAAATAACATAATAGCAAACATGACCATTACAGGGGATATTTGAGCACTCGCCACTGAACTGGCTAGCTCATTCGGTAATTGAGATAAGGCTAGACAAGCGTTCATCATGTCTGCGCCAATAAAAATCATGAAAATCATACCACTCGTTTGGGCTGTGGATAAAATACTTTTCTTCAGAATCGGCAAACTCATATTGCCTCTTAACGCAGCAATTAAAAAAGTCATCGCAGTACCAATCGAAGCGCCCTCGGTAGGAGTAAAGATTCCACCGTAGATACCACCAAATACGAGAGTAAAAATAAGACCGATTGGCCAGACATTTTTAGCGGCCCTTAAAAACTCTTGACGCGTTGGCTTTGATGGTTCCGGCGCATGTTCTGGATAAAGTCGAACGTAAATGGCA
>CANFME010000017.1 GCA_947448305.1 Burkholderiaceae bacterium | reverse complement strand
CGAATTGCCATACAATCCAGTTCATTGCAGCCGTCCCTAAAAAATACTGATAAACCTCTTTCTTGGGAGCGGTTGTTGTTGCAGTTGGATATTTTCTAGTAAAGATGGCAAAGGAAATATCACCATTTAAATAACCCAAAATCGCTCGGTGAAAAAAAGATAAGTCTTTAAAGTGGGGGGCAATAGCAGCACTGTAAACAATAAAACGGGAGTTAATTACCACTGTTGTAAAAAAAATAATCCAAATTGGAAAGTTGCCATTCATCAGCGGTATGGATGCCAGTTGGGCTGAGCCCGCATAAACACTCAAAGACATAACAATGGTGTCCAAAACGGCAATCCCAGTTTTGATAATGGCAAGATTTAAAACAATCGACCAAGTAAAAATTCCAATCGATGGACCCAACATATCATTGAAGGATTCTCGAATCACTGGATTTTTGAATAAATTGTTAAGTCTCATTAAATTTGATGATTGAACAAAAGAGTCTATTGTAGGTTCTTATGTGTAAAGTGTCGATGAAGTCTTGTATGCTTATGTATCTAACAATAAAACGCCACTGCTTTAAATTGGGAGGAACAAAAATTGATTTCTAAATACGAAGCCTTAAATTTGCGGCATAAGAATCATTTATTACTTGCTTTGGCTGTGTTTATGGCACTCTTTTCAGGTCATACCTTTGCCCAAACCAAACCATGGCCGAGTCGTCCAATCACTCTTATCGTTACTTATCCCCCTGCCGGAACAGCAGATATTATGGCTCGAACCATTGCAGAGCCATTAGGTAAAATACTTGGCACTACAATCATTGTAGAAAACAAACCAGGAGCAAGTGGTCAGATCGCTGCAAATTATGTTGCAAAATCGAATCCAGATGGCTATACCCTAATGCTAGATGCCTCATCTTTTGCTGTAAATCCGAGTCTTTTTAATAAACTTCCCTATGATACTTTGAAGGACTTTAAGATTCTTGGAGTGATTGCACAGTATCCCAATGTTTTACTCGTCAATCCGAGCTTTCCTGCTCGTTCTGCTAAAGATTTGGTCAACCTCGCTAAAAAAAGTCCCGATAGTATTTCTTACGCGTCTTCTGGGAACGGCTCTGCCCAACATTTATCCGGTGTATTATTTGAACTGCGTTCTGGCATTGAAATGCAACACATTCCTTACAAAGGAGCAGGGCTGGCTTTAAATGATGTCCTTGGTGGACAGGTCCCCGTTTTCTTCGGTAGTGTTGCTTCCACCAAACAATATGTAGACTCGGGTAAGCTAATTGCTCTGGCAGTTACCAGTAAAAAAAGAGCAACTTCTATGCCGTCTGTTCCAACCATGTTAGAAGCCGGTATCCCAGAATATGAGGTTTATGAGTGGAATGCTGTTTTTGCTCCAAGTGGTATTTCAGATGAGATTTATCAAAAAATTACTGAGGCAATTCCAAAAGTTTTACAAATCCCAGAGGTAAAAGCAAAAATTTTGAGTCTAGGCGGTGAGATATTTACTGGAAATACCCAACAAGCCATTGAGTTTGAAAAGTCTCAAATTTTGCAGTGGTCCAAGGTGATTAAAGAGAAGAAAATAAGTATCGATTAATCCGTACCCTTAAATAAGACTAAAATTGTATTTTCCTCAAATTTGATAGCAGATCGATGTTCAATCTAAACTCTACTGAAACAATCTATTACCTCGTCTTGTGCGGTTCATTTAGTATCACTTTGATACTGGGTTACATAATGCAAAGAACTAACTTTTGTACCATGGGTGCAATAAGTGATTACTTTCTCATGGGAAGTCTGACTAGGGCGCGTCAATGGATATTAGCTATCGCTGTGTCAGTGATTGGTGTAGGGGCTTTAAAGTATTTTCAATGGGTAATACTTGAAGATTCTATTTACGTTGCGCCTAAAGTTCTCTGGTTATCGGTACTCGTTGGCAGTCTAATGTTTGGGGTTGGTATGGTTTTTGCTTCTGGATGTGCAGGACGTAATTTGATGCGCGTTGGAAGTGGCAGTATTCGAGCTTTGGTTGTAGTGATTGTTGCTGGATTATTCGCTCAAATGACACTCCGTGGGGTTTTCGCAGTGATTCGGGTTAATACAGTTGATCAGGTATCTTTCACATTACCTACGAATCAAGATATTTTGAGTCTTCTTGATCACGCATTGAATTTAGGTCCCTTAGCTATTTTTCTACTAACGATACTTTTAGGCTTGGGTGTTGTTGTTTGGGTCTTTTCAGATAAGAAATTTTGGACTTTAGAAAACTGCTTGATAGGTTTTTTTGTCGGTTTTTGTATTATTTGTTTTTGGTTATTAGTTGGTAATTTTGCTTTTCTAGAGGAAGATCCAAACACTCTTGAAAAAGCCTATTTAGCGACCAATTCGAATCGGCTTGAAATGGTCTCTTTTGTTGCGCCAATTGCCTATCTACTAGACTATTTGACTCTTTATAGCGATGCATCCAAAAAACTAACATTAGGTATCGTTAGCATTTTTGGCATGATGTTTGGATCTTTTTTAGCAGTCAAGTTTCATCAGGATTGGCGTTGGCAAGGCTTTACGAGCTTGTCTGATTTGAGTCGCCATTTAATTGGTGCTGCACTCATGGGCATTGGTGGAGTAACAGCATTAGGTTGTACTTTCGGGCAGGGACTTAGTGGTATTTCTACTTTATCCATCAGTTCAATGATTGCCATCGCCGGTTTCATCAGTGGCGCTTACATTGCCCTCAAGTACTTAGAGAAAAATAATTAAAACCCGCGTTGTTTTAGCCATTTAGTCGCTTCTTCCCAACCAGCCTTTGCGTCATTGGGGTTATAACTGGGACGATAGTCAGCATGGAAAGCATGACCTGAATCCGGATAAATGATGAGTTTTGAATTTTTTGCTGAAATATTATTAGCTTGTTCTTTTAATAGAGAACTCATCTTTTCAACTTGTTGGGTCGGGATTCCCGTATCTTTACCACCATACAAGCCTAAAACTGGAGCACTTAATTGATTCACACCATCCAACGGATGTGTTGGATTGTTTAAAGATTTATCGCCACTAAGTCTGCCGTACCAAGCAATACCTGTTGTGATTTTTTCTAGACGTTCACAAGCTAACCAAACAATCCTACCCCCCCAGCAAAATCCATTCAAAGCAATTTTATTAGGGTTAACGCCTTGACCCTTTGACCAGTCCATAACTGCTTGAATATCTTGTAATACTTGCACATCGGGTGTTTTTGTAATGATCTTACTGTAAAGCTCAGCCATAGTAGCCATACTTGATGGATCGCCGGCCCGGTGGAAAAATTCTGGAGCTACAGCAAAAAATCCAAGTTTAGCAAAGCGTCTCGTTACATCTGCAATATACTCATGGACTCCAAAAATCTCACTGATAACGATCATCATTGGTAATGGACCTTTTGCATCTTTGGGATACGCGACATAAACAGGCAGTTTAGAGTCCTTGTAGCTGACTGTATCCTCTTTTGTGATAATCCCTTCAAAATCAGTCTTAATAGCCTGTGCCTTAATTGCATCAGAGCAGGTTGCAAACCCAACTCCTAACGAGCCCATAGAGGCGGTTTTGATAAAATCTCTTCTGGTTAAATTTTGATCAAATTTTTTCCCTTGAAGTGCTTCAATATCTTGAGTAGTATTTTTTAACACAGTTAAATCCTTTTAATCTTGGGTTAATTAAAGAACTAATTTAATTCTGCAGGCTTGACAACTTGAGTTACCACATCGAATAAGCTTTTTAATACTTCTTTTGGAATGTTTCTAGTAATAAATACAATCCGAGAATCTTGGTCCTCACTAGGCCATCTATCAAGAGTAACTGGTGGATGGAAAATGTGCTGGACCCCTTGAACGACAATTGGTTGGTTTTCAACATTAATGATACCTTTTACTCTTAAAAGGTCAGCACCCCGAAGTGTGGTTAACAGATCCAAGGCTGATGAAAAAGCTTGCCAAGTAAAAGGCGTTTTAAATCTGAGGGTTTCGGTCTGAATATTACTGGTATGGCGCCTTGCAAAATCACCCATGTATTTTTCGCCAGTCTTGCTTGTATTTTCACCTAAAAAATTGAGTGTTTTTTGACTGGCTTTGGAGGAGGTCAAGCCAATCCCCATTAATTCATTTGGATCTATATTCCCATGCAGAATCTTTTGAATAGGGCTTGAGGGGTTAACATTGCGAATTAATTGAACCAATTGGTCCATTTGGTTCGGATCGATTAAATCTGTTTTCGTAACAAAAATTCGATCAGCGATAGCTAGTTGTTTTTCAGGTTCTTTTAAGTTTTCAAGCTGGTCTGGTAGGTTAACTGCATCGACGAGAGTGACCAAGCCATCAAATCGAAACTGTGCTTCTAATAAGGTATCACTGACTAAAGTTTGTAATATAGGCGCAGGATCTGCAAGACCTGTTGTCTCGATGATGATTCTGTCAAAATCAAAAATATCGCCGATTGTTCTTCGTGTAAATAAGTCTCTGAGAGTTTCTTGCATATCCGTTCTTACCGAACAGCAAATACAACCATTAGCTAACAAAGAGATATTTTCCGAACTGAGAGTGACCAAATCTTGGTCTATTCCAATTTCACCAATTTCATTAATAACTACTGCAACTTTATTCATCGAGGGATGAACCAGTAACTGTCGAATTAGAGTGGTCTTACCACTACCTAAAAATCCTGTAATGATGGTTACAGGAATTTTTCCAGAAATTACATCTCTCTTAAAGTTCACAATCAAATATTCATTTCTAGGATATAGACCCCTCCGCCGAAACGATCAATCGCGTAAACAATAGCATTCTCATCAACGAAAACATCATTAATTTGAATGGCACCAGCGGGTGATAGCTTTGGGGCACCTGGGACGTAGTAGGCGATTTCCTCAACGCGGTAAGGATTCGTTGTATCAAAAACTCTGACTCCACCGTTAAAGAAGGTACCAATGATGATGGTATCTGAGTAAAAAGATCCAGGAATAGGTAAGTTCTCGTGGAGATTATGGGCGCCAAATCGACCGCCTCGTTTTGTAAATACCTCTGGATTTGGCATTGGGAAGGTACCGATTGAAACAGGGTTCTCTTCATTTCTAGCGTCTACCACCCAAACTAATTTAGGCCAATCTGCACCATCATCCATCACGCATTCATCGCTAACAATCCATAGGCCACGATCAAATAATGGCAATACTGTGTGAATAAAGCCGTTTAGTGGAGGAGAGTGATTCCAGTGTGAAATCACTTTGATATTTTTCATATCTGCAATATCTAAAACAAAAGCACCGCCATCGATATAGCCAACATATGCACGGTTAGGCTCTCTGGGAAAGACATTGGTATTGTGAACACGATAGCCAGTATCTAACTTTGGCATTCTTGGTGGAGGTGGACTTATATCGCCTTTACGAGTTCCCGGATACCACCAACGACCTGCTTCAAAAGGTTGGGTTGGGTCAGAGACATCGAGGATGCGATAAAACTGGTCATCTAATGGGTGCGTTGGTTCAAAATCTTCCGATCCTGATGACATATGAATATACTTGCCATCTACAAACCATAATGCATGGACTCCACGAGAGTGGGGGCCAGAGCAATCAAAGTGAGATAAAAGTTTAGGTTGTTCTGGAATACTTATGTCAAATAAATCTACGCCAGCTGGTTTTAATCCAACTACTTGAGTTTGGTAGGCAACAGCAAGAATATTGCCAAACACATCTAATGAATTTGAACGGACTTGCATGTGAGGCAAGTCTGTTTGTACGATCAGGTTAGGATTCCTAGGATCAGTGACATCGATTCCACTGAAGTTTTTAGGTGCAGACTCATGGGCAACCCATAAGATGCGTCTGCCATCAGCAGTGATTTGTAAACTAATACCTTCACCAAGACCGCCAAAGCCACCTAGTTCATGGTGTGCAAGAAGGGTCATATTTCTGGATAAGGTTTGATCAGATTTGCCTAATGGGTTTGGGGATTGCATAGTGAGGTGTCTCTCAATAGTTAGTAATTAATCAATTTAGCAATATCATACGACATGATAAGATATTTTGAATTGAAAATATTTCTTAAATAATGATTAATTGTTTGGAAGTAAATTATAAATAATTAAAAATTAGGAGATTTATCATGCGGTTCACGAATTTAAAGCACTTTCAATCGATTGTCAGCAAAGTGGTTTTTGTAAGTTGTTTAATCGGTCTGCAAATCCAATATAACAATATCGAGGCTGAATAAACGTATGTCAAAAACTTTGCATCATTTACCCCCGGAAGCAATTCAGTTAAGTCATATGGGTATTTTTGTCACAGATATTGTTTTAATGTCTAATTACTATCAAGAAGTATTGGATTTTAGGGTAACGGATCATGGGCAGTTAGCCGATGTTGGGTTGGTTTTTTTAAGTAGAAATCCTCTAGAGCATCATCAGATTGTGATGGCAACTGGCCGTCCTGCAACCATTGATTTTTGTGTGGTTAACCAAATCTCTTTTCGGGTACCGAGTTTGGAGTATTTGCGCCTCTTTAAACAACGTGCATTAGATAATCCCAATACGAAAGACTGTGTAAGTATTTGTCACGGTAACGCCTTATCGATTTATTTGCGAGATCCAGAAAATAACCGTGTTGAGATTTTTATCGATACACCTTGGTATTGTGAACAACCCCATAGAGATGTGATTGATTTAAATCTACCTGATGAAGAATTAATGGCAATAGCTTTAGCTAGCGCACAGTCCCGTCCGGGATTTTGTTCGAGGGAAGAGTGGCTGGTAAAAATGAATCAATTAATGGGAATTTAAATAATGAAGATACTTTTGAACCAATTGAGACCAGGATTTTTTTGGGTTTTATGTAGTGCCTTAGGTCTTATTATTAGTCTAACATTCGCTAGTGGAGTAAATGCCCAATCCACATGGCCCAATAAACCAATCAAGATGTTACTGGGATATCCACCAGGTGGTGGTTCGGATATTGTTGCCCGACTGATTGCGAAGAACTTAGGTGATCGATTAGGTCACAATGTCATTGTTGAAAATCATGCTGGCGCAGGAGGAATTATCGCTGCAGATTTAGCTGCAAAATCAACGCCGGATGGTTACACTTTGTTTTTTGTACCTAGCGGTCATGCCAGTATTGCCGCATTAAGACGTAAAAATTCTACCTATGATGCAGTAAATGACTTTACTTGGATCAGTACTGTGACCACTTATCCGCTAGCTTTTACTGTGGCACCGGACTCTCCTTTTAAGACCTTTGATGAATTTCTTTTAGCAGCAAAAAAAGAACCCGGAAAATATACTTACTCATCTGTAGGAGTTGGCACCGCAATGCATATTATGGCTGAGTGGACTTTTTCAGAAGCCAAAGTGGACGTGGTACATGTTCCTTTTAAAGGGGGTACACAGCCTTTTCAGGAACTTCTCGCTGGCAGAGTAGATCTGATGATAGATACAATGACATTGACGGCTAATTTACTAAAAGATAAGCGTGTGAGGTTGCTTGCAGTGACATCGCCCAAAGGTATGAGTCCCATTCCAGGTGCTTCTACCGTTGCAGATTCTTTGCCCGGAGTGCAATTTGAATCTTGGTTAGGCGTAGCAGCTCCTGCAAACCTACCATCCGAAATAACCGCTCGACTCAATAAAGAAATTATTGCAGTCGTAAATCAACCCGATGTCAAACAAAAACTAATGGATTTTGGTGGTAAACCACAGGCTAGTAGTCCAATAGAGTTTAAAACTAGAGTTCAAAGAGATATCGATAATTTAAGTAAGGTCGTAGACGCAAGAGGAATTACCGCTAACTAATTTAACAGTTCTTCCCCCTACTGGGTTGGAACTATGTATTGAGTTGGAGTAGTTTTTTTCTAGCAGTCATTTTAAATAGCATTAGTAAGAAAAATGCAGCAATTCCCAAACTGATGCTATTGCCTGCCCAAAACCCTTTTGCCCCTTGCAGCATCTCTGGGACATGTGGGATTTTATTAAATGCCATTAAATAGCCACCAAGAAGTCCAATACCCCAAAGTGAGCCGGCATAAATGACCATTGGCCAGAATGCCACCTTATATCCTCGCAAAATAAATGCTGCCGTGACTTGCATTGCATCACTGATTTGGTAAATAGCGATGAAAAAGATTAGTTGCTTGGCAATGACTCGAGCTTCATCTCGGGGTGCGTATAAACCAAGTAGGGTATCTTGAAAAATCCAAACAATTGCACCAATGACGACACTTACAAAAACATTAAAAATTACAGCCGACCAACCTACTTCTTCAGATCTCGTATGTTCTTTTGCGCCAAGGTGTTGGGAGACAACTGTCATTGTTGCAATCGATAAAGAGAGCGGAACCATATAAATCACCGTTCCCATGTTGGCAATAATTTGATGTCCTGCCAATACGGAAGTTCCAAATCTTGCGATAAACAAAGCCATAAAAGCAAAGGAGGTTACTTCAATTAAATAACTGAAACCAATAGGAGCACCAAGTTTAAGAATTTCCCAAATACGTTTGACATTAGGTAGGCTGAAAGTCGTGAATATATGGAATTTTTTGTAGCCTGAGCCATTCCAAATAATGATGGTTAAAGTAATGACCCAAAACCATTGAACAATTGAAGTAGCAACTGCACAGCCTGGGCCACCCATAGCGGGGATGCCAAAGCCACCAAAAATAAATAAATAATTAAGAGGTATTTTTAAGCCTAAGCCAAACACTTGTAGCCAAGTTATCATTTTGGGAAGTGATATTGCATTATGGAGAGCTATGTAGGTCCGCATAATCATGTTGGCTGGGGTTGAAAAAGATAAGATCATTAAATAGAACTTTGCCTTATCTGCAATTTCAGGGGATACATTACCTATCTCAATAAATATTTCGGGATGATTTAACACCAACATCCCAATCCCAGCCAAAATTAAAGAAAGCCATAATGTTTGACGCGTCTCTTCACCGATGGCTTGATATTTTTTTGCCCCAAATAATTGCCCACCAATTGGATTGAGAGCAGATAAAATCCCTGTCAAACCAACATAAATACTTATAAAGATAGAGGCTGCCATCCCTAAGGCAGCCAAGTCATCCGTTGAGTACCTAGCAGTCATCGCTGTATCCATTACTCCAAAAGTAATAATTGCAAGTTGTCCCAATAGAATTGGAATTGCTAATTGAAGAATTGGTGGAACGTCACGACGTAAGCGAGAAAATAATGGAAGTTTAGATTTCGACATAATTTGATTTATTTTTTAGTACTGACACGATAGAGCCTTAATCGTTCATCTCGATCGCTATCACGACGATCTTCCCAAACTAGCTCAAGTTGATGGCGATTCAGAATTTCTGAAGCTCGCGCCTCTTCTGAGGAGTGTGTTAATTTATAATCACAATTTTCGTCATCTTTTAAATTAAGAGATGTGAAGAAATGAAAAGATGCTAATTGAGCGTCCCCTAAAAATGTGCTGTCAATACACTTAGCATCTTTTGGTAAAGCCTTTAAGAACCGCATAGCAACCGGTTGGTAAGTTTTTGCATAATTGATAGTTGGTAGCCACAAACTCATTAATAAGACCCACAATAAAATCGTACCGCTGGTTGAAATGATTAAGCACCTCCAAATGACTTTGGGTGCTCTTGAAGTTCGCCAACGGACAATTGCGAACCAAATAGCGGTAATAATTAACGCAAAAAATAAATCTAAAAAACTAAATTGGGCGACGAAACCTGGCAAGTACCTAGCAACATTATCGGCCGTAGATTTCGGATAGCCAGTCATTTTGGCAAACCAGATGACCCAAATAAAAGCACCGGCCAGAGTGAAGGTTAATAAAGATAACCAGTCAATAAAGCTAATCAGACCTCTACGTAAAAAAGGCAGTCCAAAGCTTGCAAGAATAGCCATTGGGGGTAAGAGTAACATTAAGTCCCGCTCACTGAGGTCTTTATATAGTAAAAACAAGATCATTTCAGCTAAAAACAATAGGCCAGGAATGACAAGGTGGGCTGCATTAATGCCGGATTTACCTTTGGTACTCCATAAATAGATACTCCAAAAGCTAAGGGGCCAAACTGGCCAAGTGTATGCCCAAAAATTAATGGTTAAAAATTCAAGTGAATCAAAGGAAATGGTTGCTTGAAGCTGATCTCTGCCTAGCCAAATAAACAATGCATTCGCAACTTTTTCTGGCGACAAACCTGATTGGTACCAAAGTATTGGCCAAATAGAAAGACCTACAAGTGTTACCGTAATAGATCCAACAAGCCAACCAATAAGTCGTTTATTGGATCGGGTATAAAAGCCAATAAATGCGGCAACCCAAAGAAAAATTGCTGTCCAAAGCATGCCAGATAAACCAACTGCAACCATTCCAAGACCAGAAATGATGCCACCTTGCCATGGTTTATCGTAGCTTCTAACAACACCATAAATCAACAAGGTAATTCCAAGTAGTTCAACTAATAAAGGGGAAGCTTCATGAACTCTCTGGGCTAGACCCACACATGCTAAAAAGATTAACAGTGCGCCATCCGCCATTGTTTTGCCATATTCTTTAGGGCTAGGTTGACCACCTAAAGCAAACTGCATTGGTTGAACTTCTGTTCTTCTGCCTAATAAATAGCTGGCATACCAAATACTGATTGCACTCAGAACAAAGCAACATCCTGAGACCAATCTTGCAGCATTCACTTCACCAATGACACCACCAAAATACTTGATTGAGATAGCACCTAACCAGTAGGGTAGTGGGGGGCCCACTAAAACACCACGCCCTTGAAGATTCGGTAAAACCCAATCCATTAAACTTCCGTGAGCCAGAGTCCACATGACACCAAACCCTACAGCATCGTCATTCTTCCAAGGGTCATGTCCAAATAGTCCGGAAAACGCATAAATCAGCGTAATCAAAAGCATTATCCATCTTGGAATAGAGGTAGTTGCGTCTGAGGTTAATTTAATGGGATTTTGCATATTAACAATAAAAAAGGCAGCAAAGGTAATCCTTTGCTGCCTGATTTTTGTAACTAGTTAAATTAGCTCTTTGTGCTTGATTTAGCACCTGCTTTAGCGCCAAATTTCTGACGGAACTTCTCAACTCTACCAGCTGTATCCATAATCTTCTGGGTACCAGTATAAAAAGGATGAGATTCTGATGAGGTTTCAATTTTTGACAATGGATACTCTTTGCCATCTTCCCACTTGATGGTTTCACGGGTATTAATCGTGGAGCGTGTTTTGAAGCTAAAGTTGTTAGATACATCAACAAAAACAACTTCTCTATAATTTGGGTGTATTCCGTCTTTCATTTTTGATCCTTATTGTTTTGGTAGCCTTTACACATTGCACATCTAAAAGCATGTTAGAGGTGTAAAACTTTCCTGATAAATGACTATTATGACACAATTTTTTGATTTTGTAGACCTATAAATTGAATTCAAGGCCTACAAAAGTGATTAAATCTACCTACTTACCCACCGCGACGCATTAAATCAAAGAACTCTGCATTGTTTTTAGTTGACTTTAACTTGTCAACAATAAAGTTCATCGCCTCAACATCATCCATGTCGGAGATGAGTTTTCTGAGGACCCATATTTTTTGTAAGATATCCGGCTTAATCAATAATTCTTCACGTCGAGTTCCAGATTTATTCAAATTAATTGCTGGATAGACTCTTCTTTCAGCCAGGCGTCTTTCGAGATGCACTTCAAGGTTGCCGGTACCTTTAAACTCTTCATAAATCAAATCGTCCATCCTACTGCCGGTTTCTATCAAGGCAGTAGCTATGATGGTTAATGAACCACCTTCTTCAATATTTCTAGCCGCTCCAAAAAAACGTTTCGGGCGTTGCAGAGCGTTTGCATCGACACCACCAGATAGAACCTTACCTGAAGATGGTACGACGGTATTGTATGCGCGTGCCAGACGAGTAATCGAGTCTAAAAGAATGATGACATCTTTTTTCATTTCAACTAAACGCTTTGCTTTTTCGATGACCATTTCTGCAACTTGAACGTGCCTTACAGCTGGTTCATCAAAGGTAGAAGCTACTACTTCTCCACGAACAGAGCGTTGCATTTCTGTAACTTCCTCTGGGCGTTCATCCACCAGAAGCACAATTAAAATGGCATCGGGATGGTTTGCAGCAATTGCATGTGCAACGTGTTGCATCATGACAGTTTTACCTGATTTAGGAGAGGCAACAATCAAACCCCTTTGACCAAAACCGATTGGAGAAATCATATCGATGATTCGACCAGTTAAATTTTCTTCGGCTTTAATATCTCGTTCTAACAACATTGGACGATCTGGATGCAACGGCGTCAAGTTTTCGAACATAATTCGATTTTTGAGAGCCTCCGGTGCGATATCGTTGACTTTGTCGACCTTTACCAAAGCAAAGTAACGTTCACCTTCCTTTGGGGTTCTCACTTCACCTTCGACCGCATCCCCCGTATGAAGATTAAAGCGGCGAATTTGAGCGGGAGAAATATAAATATCATCCGGAGAGGCTAAGTAAGAGGACTCTGGGGATCTCAAGAATCCAAAGCCATCTGGTAACACCTCTAAAACGCCATCACCAAATACAGTCTCACCGTTCTTAGCTCTGTTTTTTAAGATAGCAAACATTAATTCTTGTTTGCGCATCCTTTGGGTATTTTCAATTTCAAGTGAAGCCGCCATCTCAAGGAGTTGAGAAACGTGCAGGATTTTTAATTCAGTTAGTTGCATAGATATATAAACAGTTAAAAGTAGGAGGTCTGAGGCGAATGATCAGAGTTGGAAGGGTGTTTGGTAGGAGGAAAGAAGTAGGTAGGAATTAAAATAGGACCTAAAAAATAAAAAAACGTTAGATCAAGGTTTATAAAGAATGTAAAGATAAAGGAAAAGTAAAGTGTCTTTGGTACAGCATTCAAGTTCAGCGAAGAAAAAAGGCAGTAAACTTGAAAAAGTCTTGATTTAGATGATGAATCTGTATTTATGTAAATATTCTAACACTATTTGAAGTGTGCCTTACATTCTTGATGAATATACAACACACCTTTTTAAAAATAAATCTAATTGCAAGGCCTAATCAATGTAATTAGGCCTTATTTTACAAGTGTGAATCGATGAATGCGGTCAGCTGTGATTTAGCTAAAGCACCTACTTTTTGTGCAGCAACTTCACCGTTTTTAAATAAAATCAAGGTTGGGATGCCTCGGATACCAAACTTCAATGGAACGGCTTGATTTTCGTCGACGTTCATTTTTGCAATTTGAATTTTATCGCCATAGTCTTTTGCTACTTCTTCAAGAATGGGTGCAATCATCTTGCACGGTCCACACCATTCAGCCCAAAAGTCTAAAAGAACTGGTTTGGTTGAATTTGTGACGTCTTCTTCAAAAGAACTATCGGTAACGTATTTAATTCCTTCGCTCATAAAGCTTCCTTAATTAACTGTGTAAGTAAAAATTGATATTATTTCGTCTAATTACTTATTCTACCTCTCTTCTAAAAAAATATCTAAGGCTCACTTTTTGATGCTGATTAATGATTTAATGAAATATTGCCCAAAACTCAAAAAATAATGCCCATCGAAAAGATTTCATTTAAACCAAACCAATCTGCTCTTGAACAAATAGCTGTCAATGTTTGGGACGTCTCGCAGAGGTATTTACAACGACCTTTGGTTATTCTTAGTACTTCAGGTCCCACCTACCAATTACGTCAAATATTAGAGTGTAGAAGACCTAGTCCCTGTCCCATTGAGCTAGCATTTTTGCCCACTCTATTTGGGCTGGATCAGTGGTTAAATTTAACCCCAGAATTGAAAAGTATCCAAAATGAATTTTCTGATTTTCAACGTTGGGAAATCGTCTTTAAGCAATTAGAGATTCATCAAGAAATTAGTGCAAGACTCGGAATTCATGGAGATGCTAGTAAATGGTCCCTAAGTCAATCGATTGTGCAGGGGTGTGATTATTTATCCAGTGCTTATCTAACGTTGACTGAAGTTGGGGAGGATTACCGAGACATTGATCTCGATAACATTGAATCCTTGTTTCAAGAAGCATTAAAACGCGCTTATCCGAACTCAGAAAGCTTTGTCTTGCCTGAGGCAAATATCTTATTAACGTTTTGGAAATATATCAGTACGATTCAAGATGCTCCAATTAGAAGACAACTTTCTTGGAAATTCAGAATACAAGAATTAATAGAAACCAATCCATTGCCACCATTAATTTGGGTTGAGTTTACTCAAGTTAAAGGTGCTGAATTAAAAGCCCAAGAAGAATTTTTATCTCAATATGGACAACTAGGTTATGTTTATCGCTTATCACCGGACTGGGAAAAAATCGCATTATGGCCAGAGGCATTTAGTTTAGAAAGCCAATCTTTATCCGAGGAACAAAAGCAATCGTTGGTTCAAAAAAACCGTAAAGGTGTTATCAAAGATCACTGGCATTTAATGTCACCTCCAAGTTTTGAGAAATTGGCTTGGGCAACAGTTCAACGAGTTGCTCTTCATATAAAAGAGGATCGAAAAAATATTGCTATTATTGCTCAGGATCGCTTGGTGGTCAGGCGAGTGAGAGCATTACTAGCTCGCTATGAGGGTATCTCAATCCAAGATGCAACCGGCTGGAAACTCTCAACAACTGGGGTTGCAGCAGCAATCAATAGTTGGATTGAAATCGTTAGAAGTCCTGAAGGGCCTAACTTACATCAATGGATGGGATTTCTTAAAAATCCTTTGATTGATTGGTCTGAAGTTATTCATAAAATTGATCCAAACTTTGACTTGGCGCAAATCGATAATTGGATGAATTATCTGGATCAGCAACTTTTGGAACGGATGGATGGAGTAGGGTGGAGTGCCTTATTTAATGTATTTCAAAGAATATCATCCGATGAAAGGTTATTCGGTAGCGAATTAAATACAGAGATATTGAAGACACTATCCCTAAAAGTGATTCATTTCTTGACTATCAAATGCCAAGAGTGGCAGGGGCAGTTTCAAAATGGAAGTTTTTACTCCCATCTGCTATTAACGCAACTTCAACAATTGGAGATGGCAAAAAAACTCGAAAAAGATGAAGCGGGTCAAACCTTTCTGAGCCTATTGGATGACTTAATGAAGATGAATGGTGTAAATCTTCAAGCAAATAGTTGGTTTAGTTTGTTAGATTTAGGCATGGAAGAATCATCCTTTACTGAAAAAACTAAAAAAAGCGCTATCAATATCTCTATCATTCCTCTCTCCGCTATGAGGCTGCATCAATATGATGCTGTCTTAGTTGTCGGATGCGACGATGAACATTTCCCTAGCAAAAGAAAAGAAAGTTTAATTTTTTCAAAAAATTTAATGAGAGAACTTGGTCTTTCATCAATTGTTGATGATTATCAACAACAGGCAAGAGATCTATCTCAGCTGATGCAATCTCATCAATATGTGGATTTTTTATGGCAAGAATATCAAAAAGCGGGTGAAAAAAATCGACGAACTTCTTGGTTAACTCGGCTGATTAGTAGTATTGACGGTTTTTATGAAAAAAATTTCCAAATTGAAAGTAAAGAAACTAGTTACTCTCCCGTAAAAAAATCAAAAGTAATCTTGGGGGCTGAACATCCCTTATTGCCGAGTCAATTAAGTCCCAGCTCTTATAAAACCCTGCGCGAATGTCCCTATCGTTTTTATGTCACGAGATCATTAAAAATATCCTCACCTAAAGCTTATGCGGAGGAATCAATCTTTGGTGAAATTGGACAATTACTGCATACAGTTTTAGATAAGTTTTATCGAATATTAAAAGTTGAGAGTGAAGTGAATCAAGCGTTAAGTTCAGATGAGGAGTATCGACGCGCTTGGATGATTCAAAAGTTAACAGAAATTTCTAATTCTGAATGGTTAAACTTAACGCAAATTAATGGTAAGTATCTTGGCAATCAGTATCTTTGGAACGAACAAATTGGTGTCTTTATTAATTGGCAATTGAATCATGAAAAAAATGGTTGGCAAGTCTATCAATCTGAAGCACCGTTCGAATACGATTTTAAAATTAACGATTCATACACGATCAAAATCCGAGGAAAAATTGATCGAATTGATCTTCGTAATAATGAAGCTCTGGTCCTTGACTATAAAGTTCAAAATCAAAAAAAGTTACAGGATAGAGATAAACACTTTAATGATGATCCCCAATTGTTAATGTATGCAATGGCATTAGATCAACAATCTATAGGTTCGACTCACCCAGTAAATGAGGTGGAGTGGGTGAGTTTAAAGCCTGATGCCAATGATAAAGAAATTTATCTTGCGAAAGAGGTGACCCAGGAGCTTAGGAATGAATTAGAAATTCAAATTCAAGAAGATTTTCAATCAATTTGGCAAGGTAAACCACTTGTTGCAAGCGGTCCAAACCATGTTTGTCAATATTGTGATGTCAGAGGTATTTGTCGGAAAGGGATGTGGAGCAATGAGTGAGCATCAAGAAGTTATACAAGCAACTGGAGATTCAGGTCATTCAATTGCCATTAAAGCTTGCAATCCTGACATATCCATTGTCATTGAAGCCTGCGCTGGTAGTGGTAAGACCTGGATCTTGATTTCAAGAATTTTCCGCCTACTCTTAAGCGGTATTGCGCCTCACGAAATTTTAGCGATTACCTTTACACGTAAAGCTGCACAAGAAATGCGGGATCGATTAGAAAAAATCCTGATTGATTTTACAAAGTTTGATGATCAGCAAATTCGCAAGGAGTTACTTAATCGAGGTATTCAAGAATGTGATGTTGATGCAAATATTCCTCGAGCTCGTGCCCTGTTTGAAAAGGTTTTATCTAATCCGCAAGAAATTTCGATTGATACGTTCCATGGTTGGTTTAGTAAAATTAGCCAAGCTGCGCCTTTGACTTCAGATATCAATACCCAAGGAGTGGTTCGAGAGGATCAAGCTCGGATGATGATTGAAGCAATGGAGGTTTGGTGGGAAAAACTCGGTAAAGGTGAGGGGGAATTTACCGAATTAAAAAGTAAATATTTAGAATTATTTGACCAACTCTCCCCAAGTCAGTTGAACTATTTAATAGTTGGAAAATCTAGCTTATTGCAACAAAAGGCGATGTGGGATCTATTTGAAAAACATTGTTTTGATCAAGATTCTAGTGTCCAAGAATTGATGGAAAGGCAATTTCCTCTTGCCAGTAAATCAAATCCACTAATTGATATTCTGGATGAAATGAAATTTGATTGGGCAGGACTCCAAGAAGTGGCTCAATATTTAGTGAATGGTGGATCTGAGGATCAAGAAACTTCAGCAGATATTCTAGATATCATTTCTAAGAAAGAGTCTATGGTTGATTCATTAGATTTGATTAATCAGCTTGATCAGTTTTTATTCACGAAGGATAAAATAAGAAAGCCTAGATCGAAATTATTAAAGAACTCAGTAGCGGTTAAAAAATTTCTAAAGAGTAATCAACTTTCTCATTGTGAAGAGAAAATTTTAAAAACATTTGCAGATTGGATCGAACATTTTGAAAATTACCAACTTTGGCGAATTGAAACAGATTTACTTCGCTTAAATATAAATTGGTTAGCCTTGGCTAAATCAGCAGCTGATTACTATCTTCGATTCAAGAAAAATAATCGTGTGCTTGATTTTAGTGATTTTGAATATAATGCCTTTCGTTTAATGTCCGATGATAAAACAGCTTCTTATTTACAAGAGCGTTTGGATGCCAAATATAAACATATTTTGGTTGATGAGTTCCAGGACACAAATCCTCTCCAATGGCAGATTTTGAAATCTTGGCTAGATGGTTATCAAGGTTCTACGCAAAAGCCAATTATCTTTTTAGTCGGCGATCCTAAGCAATCTATTTACCGTTTTCGAAGGGCTGATGCTAGGTTGTTTAATGAAGCCAAAACATATTTACATAAAAATTTTGACGCAATACCCTTTGATCATTCTGAGACAAGAAGAAATCCCCCAGATTTGATTCAACTCGTCAATAATTTATTTATAAAAATAAAGGGAGAAATTTCAGACTATCCTTTTGAAAAGCATACAACTTTATGGAAAAACCCTTCTGAGCAGCAGATCAAGACGCAAGTTTTTCGATTGCCTTTAATTGAGCGAACTGAGTTGCCCTCTGAAATTGAGTCCCGAAATCCATTTGATACACCCATGATCGATCGAAATTTGAAGATTGACTCTATTCAAAGCGAAGACGAAGCAAGGCAAATTGGTCAACTGATTTTGCATTGGTGCGAAACTGAGTGGGTCATCACGGATACAAAAGAAGGGGCACAGCCGAGGAGGCCGAACTTTGGCGACTTTTTAATCCTTATTCGGGTAAAAAAACACCTACAAGTCATTGAGAAAGTGTTTAACCAATTAGGTATTCCTTGCGATACGCCAAGAACTGGCGGCTTACTTCAGTCTCTCGAGGCAGACGATATTCTTGCCTTACTTAAAACTCTATTAATTCCTGCCAACAATTTAACTCTAGCCCATGTTTTAAGATCACCTATTTTTTCTTGTTCTGAGCAAGACTTGGAGGAGTTGGCAATTCATTCAAAAACATATCATCAAAACTGGTGGGCTGCATTACAAGTTGTCTCTAATGAAAATCTTAAAAATGCCTTTAGTAAGTTAAATACCTGGAAAGACTTAGCGAAATTTTTACCAGTACATGATTTGTTAGATCGGATTTATCACGAAGGAAATTTCTTAAAGGTTTATGCGAGTGCTTCTCCTTCATTAATGCGGTCAAAAGTTTTAGCGAATTTAGAAGCTTTTTTATTACTAGCTTTGAATACCAATGCGGGCAGATATCCCTCTTTAAGCCGTTTTATTGATGAATTAGAAATCCTCGCTAAAGGCGATCTTCAAGAAAGTCCCGATGAGGGAGAAATGCAAGAAGATGCATCTGATCAAGATGAAGATTTGCCTAACTCTTCTGTTGAAGACTCTCGATTTGTGAGAGTCATGACGATTCATTCTGCCAAGGGGTTAGAAGCACCTTTTGTGTTTTTAACGAATGCAAATACCTCTAAACAAAAGAAGGATAGTAGTACTGTGTTATTCGATTGGCCCTTGGGTCAAAATGCTCCCCAAGGTCTTTCAATTTATAACTCTAAACTTCCTTCAGAATATGTGAAGAAACTTCTAGCTGAAGAGGACAAGATTGCCCTAAAAGAAAACTGGAATCTACTTTATGTTGCAATGACTAGGGCTAAACAATCTTTAGTTGTTTCGGGTCTTGGCAAGAAAAGGTCGACTACGAATCCATCTCTTATTAATGATGAATCATGGTACGCCTATCTGATGGCTGCTGGCTTAGCAGAAATTAATGCAGAAGAATTGGTGAGTTTGGACAAAAATAGCGATAGTGAATCGCATGTAATGTTAAAAACGACAACTACGATTGTCGAAGAATTAAACGCTTCTTTTCCAGTTTTGCCTTCAATTTCCACTGTAATTTTGAAAGTTCAATCAGACCAAGAAGAGCAAGAGGATGAAGGGACTAAACAAGATGCTAATGACAATAGTACTTCATTTGCTCAAGAGCTAGGAACAGCAATCCATTTGATTTTAGAAAGACACCTTAATGATATTGATCGCCGTAAAAAATTTGAGGGGTTACCAGAAGTCTCAGTTTTACGGAGTTGGTTAAACATTGATGCCAAATTAATGAACGGGGCTTTTCAGGCAGCGCAAACAATTTTGTCTCAACCTCACTTATTAAACTATTTTGATCCAAGCAAATACCTTAATGCGTGGAATGAGTTAGATCTGATTGATGAAAATAGTAATTTATTTAAGGTTGATCGCCTAGTTGAGTTGAATGAAAAACTAGTGATTCTTGATTACAAACTGAACATTCCAGCTCAAGGTACGGATGCTCTGAGTAAATATGAAAATCAAATTAAGAAATATGCAGAGATAATTCGTAAACTTCGAGTCGATAAAGTAGTTGAAGGCTATTTAGTTGATCAATATGGCGATATTTATCAAATTAATCATTAGTTAGTACTTTAAAAAACCTTTGAAATTTCTTGTAAGTTTAGGGAGAGTCTGGGCTTAAATATCAAGCATGGGCTAGGAAAGAGTCGTATGCTATCCATTTTGGGATAGTCTGCTAGGTAAATATTGTCACCTTTATCCTTACAAAGTACAAAATTTGGTAGCTTTTTTGTGAATCCCATATATTTATGTATCATAAGCCTAAATTGCTAAATAAAAACGATAAAACATTTCCATATTATTTATAAAAAAAGACAGTTATGCCAATTTTCCGTATTAAATTACTTTTAATAATGTCTATTTCGCTGCTTTATCCATTAGCAGCTTTTGCAGATATAAAAGCATCCACGGAAGCAGTTAAAGCGAAAGATTATAAAAAAGCATTCATTGATTGCAAGCTTGACGCTGAGTCCGGAGAAAAAGATTGCCAATCGCAATTAGGTTACCTGTACAAAAACGGTTTTGGTACTGAAGCCAATCAAGCTCTTGCTATAGATTGGCTTAAAAAGTCTGCATCGCAAGGGCAGATGTATGCAGAAGAAATGCTAGGCGATTCGTATAAAAATGGAATAGGTATTGCAGTTGATTATCAAGAAGCTTTACGTTTATTTAAATCATCTTCAAACAAGGGAAACCCATGGGCCTTCAATAACTTGGGAAATATGTATCGTTATGGTTTGGGCATTCCTAAGAATACAAATGAAGCTTTTAAAAACTTTCGTATTGCCGCTGAAAAAGGTAATCCTGCCGCTCAAGTTAACTTGGCAGATATCTATAGAATAGGTGAACTTGGCGAAGTTAATGGAGATGAAGCTTTTCAGTGGGCTTTGAAGGCCAGTAAACAGAACTATCCCTCAGGGTTTAATCAGCTTGGCTTGCTTTATCGTGATGGTATTGGTGTTAGGCAAGACACTTTAAAAGCGATTGAGTATTTTAAAAAATCGATTGAATTTAAGTCTCCCGCTATTGCTTACTGTAACTTAGCAAATATTTATTTTGGTGGCTATAACATTCCTAGAGATTTAAATGAGTCTGCTAAATATGCTGAATATGGCACTAAACTTAATCAGCCTGGCTGTATGAATGTGTTGGCTAATGTTTTGATTATAGGGAATGTTCAAATCCCAACAGATTACAAACGTGCTTTTGAATTAGCTCAAAGATCGCATGAGCTTGGATATGCGAATGGGTCAAATACTTTAGGATTTATGTATCGTGATGGACTAGGAGTGCCAGTCGATTATCAAATAGCTTTAAAATATTTTAATCAAGCAGTTGAAAGAGGAAGTTTTAACGCACTAGTTAGCTTAGGAAGGGCGTATTTTGAAGGTTTAGGTGTGCCTAAAGATATTACAAAGGCTGATCAGTATTTTAAAATGGCTCAAACCAAAATGAACTACTTGGGTCCTGGTACCAAGGCTTATCTACAAAATTACCTTGATAACCAAAATCAAACCACCGCTGAGCAAGCTGCAAAAGATAAAAAAGATGATCAAAAACAAATCACTCAAGCAAATAATTCTCTAACTAATCAAAAACCTTCATCTGAGGTTTCCAAGCCAGTTGTTTTAGATAAGGCTCAACAGGAGTTGCTTGATCGGTTGGACAAAATGCAACGTCAAATGGAAGTATTACAGGCTTCAGCGAATACCATTAATGAAAATCAGTCAAAAGAGCAATTTTTGCAATCTGCCCCTCGTAAGGCTTTAGTGGTTGGAAACAATAAATATGCTTATGTAAATCCATTGCAAAATGCTACAGAAGACGCTAAGGCAATCGCAGGTACTCTCAAGAGTCTTGGCTATAGTGTTTCTTTGTATCAGGACATAGACCAGAAAGCTTTTAAAAAAGCATTGAGAGATTTTCGCGGCACACTTGCCGGAGGGGATGAAGTACTTTTCTTTTTTGCTGGTCATGGTGTCCAATTGGGTTCAGCTAATTACTTGCTACCGATAGATATCAAGGGAGATACTGAGGAACAAGTGAAAGATGAAGGGGTAGAACTTCAGCGAGTCTTGGATGATATGAAGTCAAAAGATGTCAAGTTTTCATTAGCAATCATTGATGCCTGCCGAGATAACCCATTCAAGTCATCTGGTCGAGCAATTGGGGGAAGAGGTTTAGCTCCTACAACAGCAGCAACTGGGCAAATGGTTATGTTTTCGGCTGGGTCGGGACAACAGGCTCTGGATAAACTTGATAATAATGATAAAGATAAAAATGGCCTATTTACGAGAGTTCTATTAAAAGAAATGGTGAAACCTCAGATTCCAGTTGATAGAGTCCTAAGAAATGTTCGTAATGAAGTTGTTAAACTTTCCAAATCAGTAGGACATGAGCAAACACCTGCTCTTTATGATCAAGCTGTGGGTGATTTTTATTTTAAAGTGAAATAATTAATATTAAATATAAAAATCTTTTCAAGGAAAAAAGATATGATCATGAAACATTTTTTAACTTTTTTTAGTGCTCTTTGTTTAATTAATTTAAACGGTATCGCGTATGGTGCTCCGTTAATTTTAGCCAGCGAAGCGGCATTACCTGACGGGAGCATTGCAACTTACACGCGTGGAATCGTTCGAGGACCGGGAGTTGACATTATTTCACCTGACCTAAATAGTCATATTAAAAGACCATTTGATTTAAAGGTCGACTTTAAAGAACATGGTGGAAATTTAATTGACAAAAGCTCTATTAAAGTCGTTTATGTCAAATCACCACTTATAGATCTTACCCCTCGTTTTCAAAATGGATTATCTACAAAAGGACTTGTATTTTTGGGCGCAGAGGTACCGCCTGGAGATCACGTCATTAGAATTTCCCTTAAGGACATTGATGGTCGTGAAACTTCAAAATTAATAACATTAAAAGTCAAAGATTAGCCAATGCAATGTCCTTATTGTTTTTCTGAAAATCATCCTGATGCAGTTGTGTGTAGGACATGTCATCGAGATTTCTCTCTTGTTATCGCCCTAAAAAAGAAAGTTGACGAATTAGAAAAATTATCAAGTAATACTCTTAATGAAGAGTATGAAAATAAAATTCAATTACTGGAAGAAAAAATAAAATTACTTGAATTAAATAATTTAAATCTCAATCCAGTTTTGGAGTTTATTCAAAAGTGTGCATCATTCCTACTTACACCCCTGTTGTTACTCTTAGGGATACACGCTTTAATTACAATAGTTTTAGATACTAATATTCTTTATTTAAGATTATTTGCAATTCTTTTGCCAATGTTGTCAGGGTATTTGTTATTTCGCAAGGGAGCTCACCACTTTTTTCTGTGGCTTTTGATGGCAATATTGTCTTCTTTCATCTCAGTTATGGGCATGAGTTATATCACTAGCCTCTTCGACGATACCCCAATTGCACCCCAAAACTTAGCTGAATGGAAAGATTTTATATATTTTTCTCTAAGTATTTGGTTTAGTTTTCTGACTGGAATGATGATTGGTCAAGGCGCTAAGATTAGAAATCAAGGTGTTAATCCCAAATTACACTTAAACTTGATTGAAAAGATGATCGTTAAATTAATAGGCGGAGGTAATCATAATTTGGCTAACTTCGAAAAAATTGCTATGAAAATTTTGGCTATCCTGACTACTTTACTATCAATATATTCAGGATTAAAAGGCATTTTAAAATTTTAAAGATATATTTTTCATTGAATGACCCCGGGGGAAGTGCTATATGGGCATAAAAAGTTTAAAAAGTACTTTATTGCTTTTATTGTTTTGGGCTATCTTATCCCTACTATCAGCATGTTCAACCATTCCAAGAGAGCCTCCTAAGCAGGAAGTTACATTTATTGATTTACAAAAATTTGATGATGAATTAGTTTTGTCTTTATCAAACATAAAGGAACCAGTGTTTGTAAATTTTTATTCCCAAGTCACTCCTAATGAAATCCCGTCAAGATTGCAAAAAATGCTGGCAGCTGTTGAAAAGTCAGGAGGCAAGATTAATATCTCAATGCCAGAAGGCGAGCCTAAATTAAAAGACCCAACAATCATATTCAGTTTATTTAGTGGGATGTATAGCGGGATCAAAGCTTTAATTTCCCTTCAAGCTGAAATGAGTTTGGAAGAAAGTGTTAAAAATAGGGATGCGAACATTTTACTTACTAGAAATTTCCAAGGTAATTTGTATATTCAAAGGATTGAATTAAAAATAAAGGATAAAAAATAATGTTCATACGTTTTTATATTCTTTTAAGCTGTATTTTTTTTAGTTCTATAGGTTTAGTAAATGCCCAGTCTGACAAAAATAATATCCGAGTAGCCCTCATTATTGGTATTGCTGAATACGATTCAATAGAAGCCCCTCCTTTACCTGGCGTTGTTGCTGATATTATTAGCGCTAAAAAAATTGCCTTGGCCATGGGTATTTCAGAGAAAAATATAACTACCTTAAGGAATCAAGAAGCTACAAAAGCAAACATAGTTAAAAAATTTAGTGAATTTAGCGCTCAGGCTGCTGATGGGGGGCGAGCCTTTATTTATTTTTCTGGGCACGGTACTAGAGGTTTTGATCCTGTTACCAAAAATTGTTACGAGGGTTTATTAAGTTACGACCGACAGGTCATAACTCATGATGAAATAGCTGTTGCGACCAAAAAACTCAATGATCGGGTTGATAAAAGTATTGTTATGTTTGATGCATGTCACTCCGGTGGTGTTATTAATACTCAGTTGCAGCCCAGAGGGGGGATCTCTAAATTAACACCAAAGTTTTATTCAAAAGCTTCCGTAGGTGAACTTGCAATGTGTTCACAACCTAGTAATTTTAGAGCAAGAGGTCTTTTTGAAAATTCGTCTAGATTGGGAGCTTTACAAGAAAATCTGGTTTTTATTTCCGCAGCTCAACCAGATGAAGTAAGTTACGACGAGGGTATTAATAAGGGTGGCGTTGCAACCCAAGCTATAAGAGATTGTTTATTGGGCAGCGCAAAGGACCTCAACGAATCAGGTGGGGTTTCATTAGCAGAGATTCAATCATGCGCCCAAGAAACTGTGAATACTAAACTCCCTGGTCCTATTTATTTGCCTCACCACATTACTATTCGTGGAAATCGAAATCTGATACCAGTTGCCTCTACTGCGCCTACATTAATTGAGGCTATTCCGTTAGTTACCCCAGCTACGCCTATTAGTTTGACCCAAAACACTCCTTCTGGATCAAATAAACTAGAGGTAGTCAAACCTAATTCTTCTCTTCCAGTTGTCACAAATAAACCAGATGCAACAACATTGGTAAGTCCTAATTTGGCTGAAGCATCTAAACCAATTGAAGTAGCTCAGAGTCAAGTAAATAATACTATTTCAGTAATGCCAAGTCCAAATAAACTACCGCCTGAAAAGCCTTTAGAGACAACTCCATCCGCTGTTATTGAAACTCCATTAGCATCTATGGCTACACTTAAAGATATTGAGTTACAACGTAACCCTGCCCGAAAAGTTGATGTACAGTTGGTTAAAAAGGAACTTAAGATTAATAAAGATTATCTTGATTTAAAAATTAAATCAAATCATGATGGTTATCTATATTTAGTGCTTTTGGGATCTGATAAAACAAGTTTTTATGTGTTATATCCAAATAAACTAGATTTAAATAATCAAATTAAAGCTGGGAAAGTGGTTAGTCTCCCATCTCAATCATGGAAAATAAAAGCTGCTGGCCCAGTTGGAATCGATCATATTTTAGTAATGGTTTCTGATTCGCCAAGAGATTTGAAAGTGCTTGGTGCTCTTGGTAATGACCCTAACTCTCCTTTCGTTTACTCATTGAATACATTAGAAGGGCGCAGTCATTTAATTAACTATCTAACGAAAAGTGCAGTGGGTGGATCTGAGAAATTTGCAGCTCAAATCATATCTGTTGCAGAGGTTCAATAATGTTTAAATGCGCTATTTTCTTTCTTGGTGTTTTAGGTCTTGGTTTAGTGTTAGCGCAAACACCGATTCAGTCTGCTAGTACTGACGAACTTATTGATAAATTAAATCCTAATTCCATTAGCAATCCGCCATCTAGAATTTCTAGAGGATTACGCAATCTCACACCTGAAGTTAGTGAAAAACTTAGCGTTGACTTGATTATTCAGTTTGAGTTTAATTCTGCCAAGTTGTTAACAGATAGCAAACCTTTATTAGATAATCTGGCTAAAGCGTTAAATAGTGATCAGCTCCGAAATTTTTCATTTATTGTTGAAGGTCATACTGATGCAGTCGGTAAACCTTCATACAATTTAAAATTATCCAATCAAAGAGCGGAGTCAGTATTGCAATACCTAATAGGTCAAGGACTAAGTCGGAAGAGGCTAAAAGCTTTAGGAAAAGGCTCTTCCGAATTACTTTTGCCTGACCAGCCTGATGCAGCTCAAAATCGGCGTGTAAAAATAACGTTAGACTCTTAATCCAGTCATCAAGTTGTTATTTTTCTTGCTCTTTATTTCACCAAGAAAAAAATAGAATGCACCTAAAGGAAAGCCAAATTTAAATAATTCGTTACTTAAACCAAAAAATTAAGCAATGACTTCGAATGTTAGTGGGACGAGCCATACCCCCGGCACTATTGGGTAATGGGTTTGGCTGCTTCGTTCCCGACCTGACCAGATTACCATGCCAATATGCGGGGAGGCCCGTCTTAATGATATTGTACCCTGTTGCTTGTTAGAATAGAGATATGTCTGAATTTAATTTATTCGAAACGCCTTCTTCTCCTGCACAAGCAGGTTTAGCACTTGCCAGAAAATGGCGTCCCCGCGACTTTAGTACCTTGGTTGGTCAAGACCATGTTGTCAAAGCATTGAAGCATGCTTTAGATCAAAATAGGCTCCATCACGCTTGGTTATTTACCGGCACTCGAGGGGTGGGTAAAACCACTATTTCGAGGATTCTTGCTAAATCATTAAATTGCGTTGGTACTGCAGACCACCCAGTGATTGCTCCGACCTCTAAACCTTGTGGAACTTGTTATGTTTGCCAAGAAATTGATGCTGGAAGATTTGTTGATTATGTAGAGATGGACGCTGCAAGTAATCGTGGAGTTGATGATATGGCAGCGTTATTGGAAAGATCGATTTACGGTCCGACGAGTGGGCGTTATAAAGTGTTTATGATTGACGAAGTTCATATGCTGACTAATCATGCCTTTAACTCGATGTTAAAGACTTTGGAAGAGCCACCGCCTCATCTTAAGTTTATCTTGGCCACCACGGATCCGCAAAAAATTCCGGTAACAGTTCTCTCCCGTTGTTTGCAATTTAATTTGAAGCAAATGCCATCCCCAATTATTGTTCAGCACTTACAAAGTATTTTAGAGAAAGAAGAAATTAGTGCTGAAGAAAAGGCGCTTCGAATCATTGCGAAATCCGCTCGGGGATCGATGCGAGATGCGTTGTCTTTGACTGATCAAGCAATTGCTTATACATCTGGAAGTATTACAGAAGAATTAGTTCGCAATATGCTAGGCTCTTTGGATGATGCCTATTTAATTAGAATATTAGATGCCTTAGCCACTAATAATGGACAAGAGTTGGTTGATATATCGAGAGAAATGGCAATCATGAGTATGTCATTTTCTGTTGCCTTACAAGATTTGGCATCTCTCCTGCAAAAAGTTGCAATGGCGCAATTAATTCCAAACTCGATTCTGCAAGAGTGGCCTGAGGCAGAAGCTGTCGAAAAAATGGCAACTAGTTTTACAAAAGAAGAGGTACAACTTCTTTATCAAATCGCCATCACTAGCCGAGCCGATTTGCAAATGGCTCCAGAAGAAGAAGTTGGGTTTTTAATGGCACTCTTACGTATGTTGGCTTTTAAAGTGGATGATGGATTATCTAACTCAAACCCAACATCAACTCAGGCAGCTAGGGGGATAACTCCTAAGCTTCCAGAGCAAATTAAGCCAAGCATAGTAAAGCCCTTAAGTCCTGAGCCTCAAAAAAAAACTCTAGTTGAAAGTACCCCTGTTAAAGATTCCAGTCCCACAACTAACACGAGTACTGCGGACCCGATTGAATGGCAAAATTTAGTTAAAAAATTACCACTAAAGGGTTTGGTTGGCCAGTTTGCTCTACAAACTGCCCTTAAATCATGGAATGAACAGCCGGATTCCATCAATCTGCACTTAACTAGTGAGTTGCCCCAACTTGCAACTACTTTTTCAATCGAAAAGTTAACTGAAGCTCTTGAGCATCACTTCAAGCGATCCGTCAGAATGAAGGTGGATGTAGGCGTATCAGAACATACCGTTGCAAAATTAGAAGCTAAAGTACAGGCTAGCGAGCAATTGGTTGTTGAAGAATCTTTGACAAAAGATCCTTATCTACAAGATTTACAAAATATTATTGGCGTAAAAGTAATTGAGGGTTCAATCAGACCTTTAAAAGATAACAAGTAAAATTTTCAAAACAATTAATTGAGGGAAATAGTGATGATGAAAGGTCAAATTGCGGGTTTAATGAAACAAGCTCAGCAAATGCAAGAAAAAATGAAAAAAGCTCAGGAAGAGTTGAGTGCTTTAGAAATTGTTGGACAAGCTGCTGGTGGACTAGTTAAAGTTACCTTGTCTGGCAAACACTTAGTGAAGCGCGTGGAAATTGATCCAAGTGCGATGGATGATCGTGAAATGTTAGAGGACTTATTAGTAACAGCTTTGACTGATGCTCACAAACATGTTGAATTAGCAGCTGAATCCAGAATGTCTGGTGCTACTGCAGGGATGCCAATGCCCCCCGGCTTTAAACTACCATTTTGATTGATGTGAATGAATAAAAAATTTCAGGAAGAAGTTCAGCAAGATGCTTTGGGAAGACTGATCGCAGCCCTCAAAGTTCTCCCTGGAATTGGCCCAAAATCTGCTCAGCGGATGGCCTATTACCTATTACAACATGATCGAGCCGGCGCGCAAAATTTAGGGGAGACCTTACAGTTTGCAGTGGATCATATTGGGCATTGTCGGATGTGTAACTCTTTTTCAGAGCATGAGTTATGCAAGACCTGTTCTGATGATAGACGCGATTCTAAAATCTTGTGTATTGTGGAAACTCCTTCAGACCAATTGATGGTAGAACAAACCCTTTCGTTTAAAGGACTTTACTATGTGTTGATGGGAAGGCTTTCTCCAATGGAGGGGCAGGGACCTAAAGAACTTGGCTTTGATGTTCTGATGAATAGAATTTTTTCAACGCCCTTTGATGGCCGTGATTCTGTTTCAGAGGTTATTCTTGCTACGAACTTTACCAGTGAAGGAGAGGCTACGGCTCACTACCTTGGTGAAGTTTTAAAAGCAAAAGGCATCGCAATCTCTCGTATTGCAAGAGGTATTCCGGTTGGTGGTGAATTGGAATATGTTGATGCAGGTACTCTTGCTAGAGCAATGATGGATCGAAGACCTCTTGGAAGTTAGTACTTTTTTGCTTGATGATTCAAGTTTTCAAATTAGAAATTAGATAGAGCTGAAGTAAGACAAAAAAATTAATTAATTTTTGTTCCAAATCTCCAATAAACTTAAAAAAAACATTCCATTTTTTTTATAAAAAGGCAACTTTAGTTGATAATATACATATGCACTTATTAGTTTCGAATGATGATGGTTATTTAGCTCCGGGTCTTCTTGCTCTCGTTAATGCAATGCGTCCACTTGGAAAAGTGACAGTCATTGCTCCGGAGCAGAATCACAGCGGGGCATCCAATTCTTTGACACTTTCAAGACCTCTATCGGTTCATCGTGTAGCAGGTGGTGAGCGCGATGGATTTATCTTTGTAAATGGCACTCCAACAGATTGTGTTCATATAGCTTTGACAGGATTTTTGACAGAAAAACCTGATTTTGTTATTTCTGGCATTAATCAAGGTGAAAATATGGGTGAGGATGTTCTTTACTCAGGTACTGTTGCTGCAGCTATCGAAGGCGTTATGTTTGGTGTTCCTGGTATTGCCTTTTCTCAAATTGATCGTGGATGGTCAAAACTTGAAGATGCAGCCAAGGTTGCACACGATATCGTGGCTCATGCGATACAGTCGGGGTTGAAAAATGAACATACGCAACATGCCCCTTTGTTAAACGTGAACCTTCCTAATTTGTCCTATGATCAATTTAAGGGCTGGAGAGTGACAAAGTTAGGTAATCGTCATCCTTCTCAGCCTGTCATAGAGCAAAATAGTCCTCGGGGCGATAAGATTTACTGGATTGGTGCCGCTGGAGACGCCAAAGACTCGTCAGATGGAACTGATTTTCATGCAGTTAATAAAGGTTTTGTTTCAATTACTCCATTGCAACTCAATTTGTCTGATGAAGAGAGACGTTTGAAGATGATGCAATCTCATTGGAACCAAGGCTAGAGACTGTGGTGAAAAAAGACTGGAATCATTTAGATGCTGCAAGGCGCTCGATGGCGCAAAGACTTGCTATGTCAGGCATTATCCATCATGAAGTTTTACAAGCGATGGCAACTGTTCCAAGGCACGTTTTTGTTGAGCCAGCCCTTGAAGGCCAAGCGTATGAGGATTCGTCACTACCTATTGGTCGGGAACAGACCATATCAAAACCCTCAGTTGTTGCAAAAATGATTCAAGCCCTAATGCAAAAACAAACTAAAATGGGGCGAGTTTTAGAAGTTGGTACAGGTTGTGGATATCAAGCCGCTGTTCTTAGCTTGTTATCAGAGGAAGTCTACTCTGTCGAAAGAATTCGATCTCTTCACGAGAGTGCTAGAGCAAATTTGCGTCCTTTTAGGATTTCAAATTTAAGATTGATTTTTGATGATGGTAACAAAGGGATACCTCAGGCTGCACCATTTGATAGGATTATCTTGGCAGCTGCTGGAATAGGGATCCCAGATGCTCTGCTTGAGCAATTGGCGATTGGCGGAAAATTGATAGCCCCAGTTGCAAAGGGTGATAATCAACAACAATTACTGTTAGTCGAAAGACTAAGTTCCATGCGTTATCAAAGAACGACAATGGATGAAGTATTCTTTGTGCCATTACAAACAGGAACAATTTAAATATGTTTCGTCATGATTTTCTCTTCCAAACCCTAAAAATTAAAACCATTATTACGAGTTTTAATTTTTCTAGAGTGGTTTTGTTATTAGTCGCAATGATGGTAGTTCTTAACTTGGTCAGTTGTTCCGCTAGTAAACCTGCGCCTATCTTAGATAGAACAACTAGTTCAAATTCAAATAATTCCAACGCCAATTTAGATAATCCAAGCCCCAGTGTAAAAGTGACTCCTATTTCGGCACCTAAGCCAATGATTCAAAAGAGTAATCCTCGTGAGGTAGTGAAAGTCGAGCCGAAAGCCGAACCAAAAACTGAACTAAAACCAGATTCTACTAAGCCTGCAACCATCGCAGAAACGAGTTTTAAATTATTAAAACCCACGAGCGCACCAGTTATTACCCCATTTAATGATGTTTCGAATAAAGGGGTTGAGTTTTCTGGAAAATTAGGTGATTCCATTGTGGCAGCTGCCGATGGTAAGGTAATTTACTCAGGTAGTAATCTTCGTACTTATGGAAATTTAATTATTCTGAACCATAACAATAGTTTCGTTACTGTCTATGCAAACAATAAAACCTTACTGGTCAAAGAGGGCGATACGGTGAAGCGTGGTCAAAAAATTGCTGAAATGGGCAATTCTGAGTCGGATAAGGTCAAACTACATTTTGAGTTACGTAAAAATAGTAAACCCATTGATCCAACTAGCTATTTTGTTGAAAATTAATCTGATAAATGAAAACAATCCTTGTTTTTGATATAGAAACGATTCCGGACGCTAATGGTCTTCGTAGACTTGGGAGTTATGAAGATCAATTATCAGATCAACAGATTGTTGAAATGGCAAAGCAAGAGCGACATGAGAGGGGGCAAAATGATTTTTTCCCTCTTTATTTACAGAAAATTGTAGCTATTTCTTGCGTTATCCGTAGGACTATGAAAGATGGGAGTCCTCAGTTCAAGGTCGGTACTATCGGAAAAGTAGAGAGTACTGAAGCTGAAATTATTCAAGAGTTTTATCAATTAATAGACCGGTAT
>CANFME010000016.1 GCA_947448305.1 Burkholderiaceae bacterium | reverse complement strand
CGACTGGCTGGAATAATTTGGTATACAAAAACGTTGGTATGCCTCATATCCTTTGGGAATTACAAGGAGAGCGTGCAGCTAAATTTGAAGAAGCTGCTGGTGCTCACGGTGGTGCTGCTGAGCAACGTTTTGTAGGCTTTGAACAGCTCACTCCTGGCAAAATGAATCAACAAGACTTTGATCACAATATGGGCGACCTTACCGCATTTTTGACTTGGATGAGCGAGCCTGGTCAACTACAACGTAAGCGAATTGGTGTAATTGTGTTACTATTCTTAGCCGTATTCACAGTTTTCGCTTGGAGATTGAATGCAGCTTATTGGAAGAGTATTCATTAATACTCTTTGATGTGAGCCAAGGCAGATGACTGAGGTTATCTGCTTTTTCTATTGATGTTTTATAAGGAAATGCTCCTATGATGGTTCTTTATTCGGGTACTACGTGCCCATTTTCTCAACGTTGCCGCTTAGTTTTGTTTGAAAAAGGCATGGATTTTGAAATCCGTGACGTCGATTTGTTTAACAAACAAGAAGATATTTCGGTAATGAATCCTTACGGCCAAGTTCCAATCTTGGTTGAAAGAGATTTAATTTTGTATGAATCAAACATCATCAATGAGTATATTGATGAACGTTTTCCGCATCCACAATTAATGCCGCCTGATCCGGTGGCTAGAGCACGCGCAAGACTTTTCTTATTTAATTTTGAAAAAGAACTATTTGTTCATGTTTCAGTTTTAGAAAACGAAAAGGGCAAATCAGCCCAGGCTGTTCTTGATAAATCTAGACTTGCAATTCGTGATCGCTTAACAATGCTTGCACCAATTTTTGTTAAAAACAAGTATATGCTTGGTGAAGAGTTTTCAATGTTAGACGTAGCTATTGCACCATTACTGTGGAGACTAGAGCACTACGGTATCGATTTATCTCGTAATGCTGCACCTCTACTTAAGTATGCTGAAAGAATCTTTAGTCGTCCGGCATATATCGAGGCATTAACTCCTTCTGAAAAAGTAATGCGTCGTTAATATGCAAATTGGAGACGAGTCTCAAAGAGCATCGATACCGAGTACAAAGCCTTATTTAATTAGGGCTTTGCACGAATGGTGTATCGACTTTGGCTTTACTCCTTATTTGTCAGTATTTGTAGATGAAACCGTTCAAGTACCGATTGAGTATGTAAGAAAAGATGAGATTGTTCTCAATATTGGGCCAACAGCTTGTCAGGAACTTTTAATTGATAACGAATGGATTAGCTTTAAAGCCAGATTTAATGGAATCTCGAAAGAGCTTTTAGTACCAATTACCCATGTGATGGCAATCTACTCAAAAGAGAATAGTCAAGGCATGAGTTTTCCGGTCAATATTCCTGAAACTAAGCCCGAGCCAAAAGTTAAAGCTGAAAAAGAAAACCAAGATACAACAAACAAATCAAAATCTCATCTAAAGTTAGTAAAGTAGTATAAAATACTAGTTCTTAATTAAAGCCCCATTAGCTCATCTGGTAGAGCAACTGATTTGTAATCAGTAGGTGGTCTGTTCGAGTCGGACATGGGGCACCAAAGATATAAAAGGATTGCAGTCTTTCGACTTCAATCCTTTTTGCTTAAGTGCTTTAGAGTTATGCTTCTAAGAAGTAAACAACAAATTCAGATTCTAAAACAAGCACTCACGAAGCCAACAATAAAAATACTAAATGACAAAATCTTTAGGTGGGAAACCACCCAAAAAGTGATTCCAAATTTGAAGATAAGCCTTCTCCAAAGACAAGGTTGTGCTAGGACTATCAAACAGCTTCGTAGTTAAAATCTTTGAATCTAATTGTTTTTTTAAATCCAGAAATTTAACTTTATTGTTAGCTAATTCAATACCAAGTAAAACATACTCATCTAAAGATTGAGTAATTAACCCCTCCATTCCTAAAGATGCTAGAACGCTCGCAGCTATCCTCGCACTAAAGGACTTACCAATGCAGGTGATGACAGGTACACCCATCCACAGAGTATCTGAAGCAGTAGTACCTGCATTGTAAATAGTTGTGTCTAAGAAAAGATCAATACAAGTAAGGCGTTCTAGATATGTGGCGTAATCAACAAAATTTAAAAAGATTAATCGACTCGGATCTACAAGTGCGTTGGTAGCTGCAGCTTTTAAATTTTTAATCATTACTGGACTTTTACCTAAAAGTAATAATGAACTATTTGGGGTGGCCAACAAAATTTTCATCCAAGCCTCAAAAATTTCTGGATGATATTTAAATGAGTTGTTTAAACAAGCAAAGACAAAGTGATTCTCAGGAATTCCTAAAGATTCCTTCGAAATCGTATTATCAGTTCGGGTTTTTTTTCGATCATTGATTTGATAACTAGGTAAATAGATTATTTTTTCATCATAAAAATGTCTAAGTTCATTAGGGATGATGATTTGATCCGCAATCAAATAATCAATGTAATGTGAACATCCCATTGTGCCTAAATAACCTAAGTAACTTACTTGAATCGGCGCGATACGATTGGCCCATAGACTAAAGCGTTGATCACGAGTGTGACCACATAAATCAATAGCAATATCAATCTGCTGGGAGCGTAAGAATTCTATGGCTTTTTCATCGCTTAAGTGGCTTACGTCAACCCAAGTATCTACAGCATTTTTAATTCTTAAGCGATAAGAGTCATCAGGACGATAAGTTAAAGAAATTCCTAATACTTCAAATTGATGACTATCGTGTAATTCAAAAAGTTCTGCTGTTAGATAAGAAACTGGGTGCTCACCAAAATCTGGAGAGACATAAGCAATTCTTAACTTATCTTTTCGAATTTTGCTGAAAGTCGGTGGTGGATGACGATTTAATGGAAAGTAATTATTTACGAATTGCTGGGCGCTTAATTGATGTAATTCCGGAATATCAAAGAAAATTGAAGCTTGAAAAGGAAGAACATGTGCTTCGAAATTTTTTATTGCAAATTGAAGCTTCTCTGTTCGAGACTTAAGGTCGGACCAGTCACAGATATTGAGTTTTGAATACAGTAAATGTCCTTGGAGGGATTCTAAAGTGGGATCATACTGCTCAGCAAGTAATAAATCTTTAATGATATCCTCTTCAAAGCCATTGCCTTCAATTGATTGAGCTCTTAATTTATAAGCAAAACTAGAATTAGAATCAATTTGTAAAGCCCTCTGAATATAGGAGAGGGATTCTTTGAGACGGTTTTGAGCCTGTAGCGTGTTTGCAATATTAATGTTTGCATCTAAAGAGTTTTTGTTAAGCTCAAGCGATTTTTGATAGCAGTCCAAGGCTTCGGAGTATTGCCTTAAAACATAATGGGATGTACCTAAGTTGAGATAGGTAAGTTCTAAGTGTTGATTTGCGGCAATAATTTTCTGATAAATGATGATGGATTCATCAAATTTCCCTAGCGCATAGAAGGCCTTTCCTAAATAAAGGAGTTCCAGATAGTCAGTTGGTTGTAATTGAATTACCTTCTCAAAATAAGGAATTGCATAACGTCTACCTTGATGAATCAGTGTAATTTCAGCATACTCCATCACATAACTCAGATTTTGAGATTGCATTTGCATAGCAATCACTAAGTCACTTTGTGCTTTGTCATACTGTTTTAATAAGCGATAGATTTTGGAGCGGTTATAAAAAAGTCGACTATCTTGATTATTTAATAAAATCGCCTGACAGGAACTTTCTAGTGCTTGATTGTGTAGTTGCTCTTGGAATTGGCATTCGGAAAGGCATCCCCAACCATCTGCATTAGAGGGATATTTTTCAACATAAATTGTCAGATAACGAATTGCTTCTTGAAAAGCTAAACCCTGTCGGTAACAAATTGAAAGATTAAATAGTAACTCTTCATCATTTGGATTAAATCCAAAACCAATTTCAAGTTGTTTAGCTGCGAGGATTGGCTTGCCTGACATAGCTAAAAGATTAGCCAGTAATTTTCTTAATACTAAATTGGGTGGATGTAAAAAAACTAGGCTCTGACATGCCGCAATAGCTTGATCTTTTTTCCCCTCAGAAAAAATTTTTTTAATATTGGCGATTTGCTTATCGAGAGCTTTGTAATTGACCGTCATCTTCAGTTCTAAAAAATCAATTTATAATGGGAATAGAGATTTTAAGTATAAAACCATTAAAAAAGTGGCGGCTTAAATTTAAGCACATAAAATGTATGACTTGGATGAACCAATAAAACACCATAATCAATTGATCATTGCCATGAATAGCATATTAAAGCCCATTTTCGTATTGTTCTGCTTTGTCATTCAAAGTGGATATGCACAGTTTATTCCGACTTTACCCAAATTACCGCCGACCACAGGCAATCAAATCTACGCCTCTTCTGCTTATTACTCTTACAGTGAACCCGATGCAAAGACAACCCATAATGGACTTACTACTGGAATTGGTTATGAGCGTACCCAAAAGATTTCGTCAAACACGTTCATTAAAGCAAATATTGATTACAACCCAGGACGAGTAGAGTATGCAGGTACTGGAACTAAAACGGGAGTACCGCAAAGTTATTGGGATGCGCGAATACTGATTGGTACTAATTACCAGGCCAATGAAGAAACGATTTCTCCCTATATTGGCGTGGGTTACAGATCTCTTTATAACGATAATCGGGGACCCTCTTCCAGTGGTGCCTATGGTTATCAAAGAACCATCAATTACACCTATATCCCGATTGGATTAATTTCTCGTAAAGCCTCTGCTAGTAATTCAATTATTGAAACAAGGTTGGAATACGATTACTTGCTCAAAGGCAAAGTGCAATCCCAATTGTCTGATTTAGCGGGATACGGCGGTATTACAGACGCCACGGACGCCAATAATACCCAAACAAGTGGCTGGGGCATGCGTTTGTCCGTTTCATATTTAAAAGAAAACTGGGGTATTACTCCCTATTTAAGTTATTGGTTTATTCAAAACTCAGATGCGGTCCCGGTGAATATCACAACCAATGGCACAACCGCTACTTATACGGCTGTAGAACCCACAAATCGAACCAATGAATACGGCGTAAAGGTATCTTACGGGTTTTGATGCTTGGTGGACTTCTTAGAGTCTATCAACGCAGTTTTAACGCTTAACATTTCAATTGTATTTAAAAATAATATTGACAAAATGGTGTCTTAATGTTAATTTAAACAAATGTTTAAATTGTTGTTGTTCATAATTCTTGGAGGAGACCAAAATGACTAAAAAAATCAATCGTGCTGACTTAGACGCTGCTGCTGAAAAATATAAAAACTGGGGTAAATGGGGTGCTGAGGACGAAATTGGAACTCTAAACTTTACTCAACCAGAAGATATCGTAAAAGCTGCAGGATTAGTTAAAAAGGGTAAGGTTATTTCCCTCGCGTTAAATTACGATTCATCTGGTCCTCAGGGTGCCAAGACAAAATACCCATCAATGGGTCGTATCAATCCGGTACATACCATGTTAAGAACAGGTACAGACGCTTACTCTGGCGTGTTAGACAAGCGCGGAATTCGTGCTGCAGATGATATGGTTGTAATGCCTTTGCAATGCGGTACACAATGGGATGGACTTGGTCATGTGTTCTTTGATAACTACATGTACAACGGCTTTGATTGCCGTGAAGTTTCATCAGCAGGTGCTGCGAAGTGCGGTATTGAAAAAACTAAAACAAAGATGGTCGGACGCGGGATTTTGTTAGATGTAGCTCGCTTCAAAGGCTTAGATACTTTACCTGATGGTTACGGTATTACTTGTGATGATTTAGACCAAACTGCAAAAAAACAAGGGATCGAAATTAAACGTGGCGATTTTATTATCGTCCGTACCGGTCAAATGGAAGATAAGCTCAAAGCAGGTAGTTGGGATGGGTACCCAGGTGGAGACGCACCAGGTTTTGCTTTCGAAACATTAGAATGGATTCAACGTACAGAGTTAGCTGCTTTAGCTAGTGATACGTGGGGTTGTGAAGTACGCCCAAATGAATCTGAAGTAGGTATTAATCAACCTTGGCATTGGATTACAATTCCAATCATGGGTATGACTATGGGCGAAATCTTCTTCTTAAAAGATTTGGCAGATGATTGTGCTGCAGACGGCGTTTACGAGTTTATGTTTGTTGCTCCAGCATTGCCAATTACAGGCGCAGTTGGATCACCAACTAATCCATTAGCAATTAAGTAATCAGTAAAAGTAATAACTCAATTTTTATACTAAAAATAAAACCATGTGAATTCTGCCACTACTCAGTGGCAGAAAATGGTTCTGGAGATCGATATGCAAACAGCACTAACAAAACAGCTAAAAGTTAAAAATAATTTATTAAAAGCACGAACTGGATTCAAATTGGAGATGTTAGCCAAAAGAGTCACTTTCGTAAGCCTGCTTGCTGTTTTATTAGCCTCTGTAGCACTCCCTGGCCAAGCTGCCTATCCAGAAAAGCCAATTCGCCTGACGGTATCATTCCCACCAGGTGGCCCTGTAGACATGGCAGCCAGGATTATTGGTAATCGTCTAAGTGATGTATTAAAGCAGTCTGTCATCGTGGATAACAAGACAGGGGCCGGTGGTAACGTTGGTGCGCAAATAGTTGCTAAGTACCCTAATGATGGTTATAACTTTTTAATCACTTCTTCATCTTATGCAGTCAATCCCTCACTGTATGGTGAGAAGGCTGGATATAACCCACAAAAAGATTTCTCACCAGTCATTATTATTGCAACACAGCCAAATGTTATTTCAGTCAATGAAAAAGTTCCAGTTAAAACAATTGACGAATTAAAAGCCTATGCAATGAAAGAAAAGTTATCTTTCTCTTCACCAGGAAGTGGCACAACGCCACATTTAACCTGTGAAAATTTATTTCACGTAATTTGGAAAGCAGATATTACCCATATCCCATATCGCGGTGCAGGTCCTGCATCAGTAGCGGTTGTGGGTGGCGAGACACCGATTGGATGTACTGCGGTAGCTGGTGTATTTCAATTTCATAAGCAAGGCAAGGTAAGAATCATTGGTGTGTCTAGTACTGAACGCGTATCAGACTTACCAGAAGTCCCAACCTTGCAAGAGTTAGGTTATCCGCAAATTCAAGATTACACGTGGGTTGCAGTTTTAGCCCCAGCGGGTACCTCACCAGATCAAGTGAATACAATCAATAGAGCGATTGCGAAAATTGTGGCGGAACCCGATACGAAAGACAAATTAAGTCAAGCTGGCTTAATTCCAGTAGGCGGCACTGTGGCTCAAACAACAACTTATATCAATAATGAATTAAAACATTGGAGTAAAGTTGTCATAGAAACTAAGGCAAAACCTGAGTAGAGTCTGTTACAGGCGCTAAGAATCCATGTTCGCAAAAATTCAGTATTTCCTCAAGGGCTTCTTTCCAGTTACTTCCCGTACATTTCTGATTAGAGATAACCTCAAGTCGACCTGTATTGGAAGCGACGTAAATATAGAGGCCCATAATAAAAATCATTCGCCAAGCAATCGTTTCTTTGCTAATTTGTGGCAAGGTTTTATGAAACTCTTCCATAAATTCCAAACTAATTTTGTCGTAATATTCTTGACGAAGCGTTGTTTCAATATCTTTCGGTTCGTTGTGCAAGCGCGCTTGCAATTTAACGAAAGCTCTTCCTCCAGAACTCTCGCCAGCCAAACGCAGGGGCGGGTACACAAAAGCATAGATCAATTTTTTAAGTGGAATCGATTGACCTTTTGCTTCGCGACGAAACTCTTCCAAGAGGTGCAAACGTTCATCCGACAGAGTCTTTCCGCGCCGGGCAAAGATTGCCATAAAAAGCCCGCGTTTGTTTTGGAAATGGTAATTAATCAACGCTTGATTAATATTCGATTTAGCCGAGATATCACGAACTGTGGTGCCCGCATAACCGGATTCAGAGAACAGTACTTCAGAAACATCCAGCAATCGCATTACTGTTTCACGAGAAGTACTTGAGAGGGTATCAAAATTTATTTTTTGCATGTGTCACATTTAAACATTATTAGATTTGAAGTATAAACAGAAAGGAAGAAGTCATGAGTAAAACTATATTAACCTGTGCAATTACTGGGAATTTAACTAAACCAGAAATGACACCCTATTTACCAATTACACCACAACAAATTGCAGATTCAGCATTAGAAGCAGCTGAAGCAGGTGCAGCGGTTGCGCATATTCACGTTCGTCACCCAGATGGCAAGCCATCGATGGAAATTGAGCATTATGCTGAAACAATTGATTTAATCAAAAAACACAATAAATCATTGATTATCAATTTAACAACAGGCCCTGGTGGCCGCTTTGTACCGTCGGAAGATGACCCAAAGATTTTTACCACAGGTACAACTCTTTGCCATCCATTAAAGCGTGTAGAGCATATTGCAAAATTAAAACCAGATATTTGTTCATTAGATCTAAACACAATGAACTCAGGTCCTGATGTAGTAATGAATACACCTTCAAATGCTAGAAAAATGGCAAAGGTAATTCGTGAAGCCGGAGTAATGCCTGAACTCGAAATTTTTGACACAGGTGATTTGAATTTAGCAAAAGATATGATTGCTGATGGAAGTCTTGAGGGTCCAGGCTTATACACATTTGTGATGGGTGTAAAGTATGGTTTTAATACTGATCCTGCAACATTACTATTTATGCGTAGTCAGTTACCTGCAGGCGCAAAATGGGCTGCATTTGGTATTTCTAGAGCAGAGTTCCCGATTGTTGGCGCTGCTTATTTATTCGGCGGTCACGTTCGTGTAGGTATGGAAGACAATATTTACATGGAAAAAGGTGTTCTCGCAAAGAGTAATGCTGAGCTCGTGACAAGAGCAAAACTGATTGTTGAAAACCTTGGTGGTCAACTAGCAAGTTCTGCTGAAGCACGTGCTATGCTTGGTTTGAAAATGTAAGAATCAGTCATTTAACTGTCCGGTAAAAAGAAAGATTCACTTCTATTTACCTCAAGTAAATAACGAAAAAATCCCAGCAAGGATAGCTCTTGCTGGGATTTTTGCTTAAAAAACATCAATTATTTAGAAAATATATTGCATTGCAACAAAATTCTCTTGCATTTTAATATTTAGAGGAGTAAATTTATTGCATTGCAACATAATTATTTTTTTTATTTAATAACCTTACTTGGGAGTAATAACATGGACTACGAACAAATTGCAGGAAAATTAAACGAATTTAGCGCAAAAAATGTACAAAACGTCATGGCATTGACTGAGAAGTCACTTGACCGTACACACAAGTTGGCTGAAGTTAGTTTTGATACAACTAAGTCATTACTAGAAGATGCAAACGATACATTAAGCAAAGTATTGAATGCAAAAGATCCACAATCTGTAATTTCAATTGCTCAAGAAAATGGCCTTGATGGCATCACTAGCAAATTAGTTGCTCATCAACAGTCAGTAACGAAGATTGTCCGCGAAGCAGCTGAAGAAATGACAGCAATGTCAGATGCTAGTATTGATCAAATGAAAACTACTCTTAAAAATTGGGTAGAAACAATGTCAGCAAATGCACCAGCAGGATCTGACGCATTTGTAAATGCATTCAAAACTTCAATTGACACAACATTGCAAGGTGTTGGACAAGTACAAGCAGCTACTAAAGAAGTTTTCAGTAATGTTGAAAAAACAACTGAGCAAGCTGTTGAAGCGATGAAGGGACAAGTTGCTAACGCTAAGAAAGCAGTTACAAAAACAACAGCACGTCCAACTGCACGTAAAACTGCATAATTTATTAAAGATTTAAAACTTTAAAAAATAGTAGGATTTAATTTAAGCCACTCTTGTTTTTAGCAAGAGTGGCTTTTTCTTATTCAAACTATAGCTATTAGAAATATTATGAGAATTTAGTGATTCTAAAAAAAGTAAAAGGTGTGACCCTAGAGTACACACCTAATATCAAATAACGCGAATTAATTAAGCTTTAAACACGTCCTGCAACTCACCACTCTCATACATTTCCGTCATGATGTCAGAGCCACCAACGAATTCACCATTGACATACAGCTGCGGAATTGTCGGCCAGTTTGCAAACTCTTTGATACCTTGACGAATCTCTTCATCGGCTAATACATTCACTGTAAAAGGAGAATTAATACCGCAGGCATTTAGAATTTGAATAGCACGTCCAGAAAATCCACATTGTGGAAACTGGGCAGTACCTTTCATGAAAAGCACAACAGGGTTTGAAGCCACTATCTCTTTAATACGTTCTTGAGTATCCATCATCTGCTCCCAAATAAAACAATAATTATTTATTTTACCCTTTTTGAGCGAAGGTAACACGATCTAGGCCTGAATAATCTTTTTCAGTAAGGATCTGAACAAAAGATTCCTTATGTAATATGGCTTGGACATCCTTTGCTTGTTCAAAGCCATGTTCGAACAAAATACTTCCCCCAGAGAGTAGACGCTGCCGCGCTTGAGCACAAATCAGCCGATAAGCAGATAAACCATCAGCAAAATCGGATAGAGCACCAAGTGGCTCGAAGCGTAAATCTCCCATTTGCAAATGAGAGTCATTAGAACTTAAGTAAGGGGGATTACTCAAAATAATGCCAAATTGCTCAAATGGTAGTTGGTCAAACCAATTACTCTCAAAAAACTGGACATAGTCGGAAAGGGAAAGATTGTTAGCATTTTGCTGAGCAACCTTCAATGCTGATGGACTTACATCGCTAGCCATAAAGTTGAGATGAGCAAAAAAAGGAGATTTTTGAAATTGCTTTGCAATCGCTAAAATAATAGCGCCGCTCCCACAACCTAGATCCAAAATGTTTAAACGATTAGAAGAATTAAAACGCATAGGATTGGCGTGTAAAAAATCAACAATGGTTGATATCCCTCGTTCTACCAATAACTCGGTTTCTGGACGTGGAATCAGTACATCAGGGCTGACAATTAAGTCAATCTGATGGAAGTATCTGGTGTGTGTTAAATAGGCTACCGGAACCCCCTCTTGGCGTTTTGCTTCAAGACAGACCCAATCTTTTAAAAAGGCGTCCGATAAAACATCCAAATCATGGCTAATTAGATAACTTCTGGGCCACTGATAATGATGATGTATTAAATAGTAAAGAAGAACCTTAGCATCTACTCGGTCTAATGAAGTAGTTTGGAGAATCGATCGGATTGTTGTATAGGTGGAACTCACAAAGAAATATTAGAGAGTAAGGGAGGGAGTTATCAAAAAAGATTAACTCTCACCCAAAGTTGCTAATAACTCGGCCTGATGTTCGGCTGAGAGGGCATTTAACAACTCAACAATGTCACCATCCATCATGGCATCGATCTTATAAAGGGTCAAATTAATCCGGTGATCAGAAATACGACCTTGAGGAAAGTTATAGGTCCGAATACGGTCACTACGATCACCTGAGCCGATCAAACTCTTACGTTCTTGGGCTTCCTTATTGTGCTGTTCTTTATATCTCGCATCCATGATTCTAGAAACGAGAACTTTCATCGCTTGATCCTTATTACGATGTTGGCTTCGATCGTCCTGACACTCCACTACAATTCCAGTCGGCAAGTGAGTGATACGCACAGCAGAGTCTGTTTTATTAATATGTTGTCCACCAGCACCTGAGGCTCTAAAAGTATCAATCCGCAGTTCACTCGGATTAATTTGCACTGCTTCAACTTCATCTGCTTCAGGGAGAACGGCAACCGTACAAGCGGAAGTATGGATGCGACCTTGTGTCTCTGTTTGTGGGACGCGCTGTACACGATGTCCACCCGATTCAAATTTTAGTTTTGAATAGACTTTATCGCCTTCCAGTCGCAGGATTACTTCTTTGTAGCCACCTAAATCGGATTCATTCGAACTAATGATTTCCGTTTTCCAGCGTTGACGTTCAGCAAACCGAGTGTACATACGCAGTAAATCAGCAGCAAAGAGTGCACTTTCATCACCACCAGTACCTGCTCTAATTTCTAGAAAGATATTTCTCTCATCATTAGGATCCTTGGGTAACAGGAGTTTTTGCAATTCATCTTGTAAAACTTCCATCCGGGCTCTTGCAGACTTTATTTCTTCTTCAGCAAAATCTTTTGAATCAGGGTCACTGCGCATTTCAATAGCAACTTGTTCATCTTGCATAGCTGCTTGATACTGAGAAAATTTGGCGACTACTGCATCGATTTCTGCATGTTCTTTAGTATATTTTCGAAATTGATCCATGTTTTGGGTAACATCTTCCCGGGACATCAACGAGTTCAGTTCAAGCAGTCGAGCCTGTAAATGCTCGAGTTTTGAATACATACTAGGTTTCATGGAACATCAATTCAATTCAGTAGAAGGTTTCAATTATAAAGTTTTGTTCTCCAATGAGGAGAATCTATTGAACTAAGGTGGCTTTAGAAAAAACTACCAGGTAATAGGATCTCTATTTTGTTGTCTAAGCCAACAGTTTGCCAGTGTAAAGTGATTACAGCTTCCTGTATCTTTTGGCAAAAGAAAGGGCGCCTTGGTTTTATAAACACCAAGACCGGAAGGATGCGAAGATTTTAAAATAAGATGGTTACGCTCAGGATGGATGAATACCTCTTTCTTGTGGGCAAAACCACCCCACAACATGACAACAGTTCCGGATAAAACATGCAGTAAATCTTGGATTAAGGCATCAGTAAAGATATTCCATCCGAAGGCTACATGGCTGTTTGGAAAGCCAGACTGAACTGTCAGGCAAGCATTCAGCAAGAGGACACCTTGGTCGGCCCAGTGGGAAAGATCACCATTTTGAAGCGGTGCGAACCCTTCCAAGGTCAGCGCTTTATTGATATTACGCAGGGAGCTTGGAAACAAACTTGAACCAGGCAATATTTGATCTGGGACAGAGAAAGCTAAACCTTGGGCAAGTCCAGGAGAATGGTAAGGATCTTGACCCAAAAGAATCACTTTGATCTTACTAATAGGCGTTGCTGAAAGAGCAAAAAAAACTCGATCGTAGTTTGGAAAAATAGAGTTTGGATGTGTATTTCTAGCCAATTCTTCTTGTTCCTGAATGCGCTCTAACATCCGAACCCATTCAGGGTCTTTTAAGCGAGGCGCTAATAAGTCAAGATAGTCTTTTGGGAGTCGATCAAGAAAAGTTTGCAAATAATCCATGAATAATTAGTCAACAGACTTAATCATTTGCTAACACATAGGATTGAAGCTTTGGATCTGTTAAGCCAGTCTTGGAAGGTAATTGGAGCATAACCTTTTTTAGTAAATCACTTCGAAAAACAGTTAAGGTGGTTTTCTTACTAAGGTGTCTCGTGAGTAACTGGGTCCAATTACCAGAACTCACCTTTTCATCATTCAGGGCAATAATTAAGTCATTTGGGCAAAGACCCGCAAGTTGACCTAGATAACCTTCAAGAACATGGGTCACTTTAATAAAGCCATCTTGGGCAATTGTGCGAATACCTAAACTTTGCTGAATATTCTCCGCCTCAGAAACTTTCTTTACGCTTAGGGAGATGCCTACTGATTGCATCAGTTGGAACACATCAATATCTTGTGTGCCGTCAATATAAGCGGCTTTAAAAGCAAGCCAAAGAGATCTAAAACTAGAACCTAAGCATTTACTAAGTACTTTATCTAAACCATTTTCGGTTAAACCTACGCCAACATCATCTCCATAAGCACCATGCTCTTCCCACAACATGCGCATGACATCATCCAAAGATTTTGCTTGTAATGAAAAATCACGAATCAATATATCTAAAGCAAAGGCAATGAGAGAACCTTTAGCGTAATAACTCACTACTGCATTAGGCGTGTTCTCATCCATCAAATAATATTTGGTCCAAGCATTAAAGGAGCTTTGCGCAACACTTTGATGCATTCTTCCTGGGTTTTTAAGGACTTGATGATGGGTATCTAAAATACGTTGAAGGTAAGTTTTTTGATCAATTCGACCACTTCTAAAAAGTTGCAGATCATCGTAATAACTGGTGAAGCCCTCAAACAACCAAAGTAGTTTTGTAAAATTACGTTGGTTGAGTCGATAAGGTTGGAAAGCGAGGGGCTGTACTTTTTTGACCATCCAAGAATGGAAATACTCGTGACTACATAAACCTAAAAAGTCTTGATAGGCTTTTATCTCATTAGCTTGAGCAAGTTGGTTTGTATAGGGCAAGTCAGATCGTTTGCAAATCAGCGCTGTCGAGGAACGATGTTCAAGGCCACCATAGCCATTGCCCACTACATTGACATGAAAAATATATTCGGTAAAAGGTGCCGTATGGTGACTAGGGTCAAAAAAAGCAATGTGGGTATCACAAATTGCTTTTAAGTCTTCTTTGAGCAAAGTCAAATTTAGCGGATCAACCACACCCTGAAAAACGATTTGGTGGGGGATCCCAAAAGACTGCCAAGCCACTTTAGAAAAACGTCCTAAGCTCACAGGGTGGTCAATCAAGGCATCATATTGAGGTGCGTAATATAAGCCAAAACCGCGTTTATCCACTTTTTGACTAGGTAGGGTAGTAATCACTTCCCAAGCTTTTGTCAGAGGCGTATTTTGTAGATAACAATCAATTGGCTTATGCGTTTGGTCTACGACTTGAAAACACAAACTACTGAAATTAAAAAAAGCACGTTCGGAATCCAAAAAGGCAGTCCGAACTGAATTATCGAATGCATAAATTTTTGATTTAATTAAAACTGGACCATCCGATGCTTCAATTTCCCAAGTATCAGAGTTGGTTTGCAAAAGGTGTAGGGGCTCTTTAAAGACTTGATTCTTGTCTTGACGAAAAGCATGCATGGACAAGATATTTTTTGCAAAATCACGCGTCATATAACTGCCAGGAATCCAATTGGGCAGCTGAATTTTTTGACCAAAAGGGTTCGGGTTCGAAATCAGTAATTCGACCTCAAAATAATGGCCAAGTCCATCAATAGGAAAAATGGTGTACTGAATATCTGCCATAAAAAGGGGATTATTTTTTAACGATTAATTCTGCAAATTTCTTTTCAATAGTTTCTTTAGAAACTGCGCCAGGAATTCTGGTGCCATCGCTAAAGAAAATTGCTGGTGTTCCGGTAACGCCATATTTTTTGGCAAGAGCTAAATTTCTATCTAAGGGGTTAACACAATCTGCTTTTGCTGCTGTGGGTGGCACCTGTTGAGTCATCCAGTTGATCCATGCTTTGCTTGGCTCAGCACTACACCAAATCGCTTTAGACTTGGCCGTTGAGTCGGCAGACAAGATTGGAATTAAATAGGTAAAAACGGTAATGTTATCCATTGTTAAAAGATTTTTTTCCAAGGTTTTGCAATACCCACAATTCGGATCAGCAAACACGGCAATAACGCGAGTTCCGTCGCCTCTAACTGTCCTTAAGGCATCTTTCATTGGCAAATCAGTAAACTTGATTTTATTCAGCTCGTCTTCTTTTTGCTCTGTGAGGTTAGTACCCGTTTTTAATTCAACAATACTGCCCTGAATTAAATATTTTGCAGATGCGTCGGTATACACCACTGTATTGTTTACAACAACTTCAAAAATTCCTGGAATTGGCGATGGCAAGATGCTTTTAATTTGGACATTTGCACCCAGTTGCTTTTGTAATTCGGTTTTGATCTTATCGTTAGATTGAGCTAGGCTAAAAATTGATAAACTTCCCAAAAAAAAGGCTAGGTAAATTTGAAAGGTGCGCATGATGGTCATTCCTAATAATTAAGTTACTCTAGCTACGTTCGAAGAACATCCTAGCTAGAGTAATAAAACTCTATTCTAAAGCTTTCGCAATCAATTGTTTTTTAATGTTACTTTGTTGATTGAGAAGACGCATCCCAGTATTTCGAAGCCATTTCAACGCCGAGTCATTTCTCATAAACAATCGGTGTAAATGATGGGTTACGCCTAAAATAGCATCCACATCCGCTACGCGAGCACGTTCATAACGGCGCAGTAATACACGGTCATTAATCTTTCTAAAAGTTTCTTTTTCGGTGATTGTTTTGACAAGGTCTCTGATATCACGAAGACCTAGGTTCAAACCTTGGCCAGCTAGAGGATGCATCACATGCGCCGCGTCGCCGAGTAAAACAACTTTTGGATCCAGGTTAGGGCCAATAAATTGCTTTGCCCTCTGGCGTTTGAGCGGATAAGTCTTTACTTGGTTCAGTAATTGCAATTTTCCCAAAGCTTCAAGTGGCATACCTTGTGCTTGAGAACTTATGGTTTGAGAAAAAAGATTAGGGTCATTTTTGGCTAGATCGACTAAATGAGCAGCGTTTGATTCAGAGGTAGACCAAACCATTGAGACTTTTTTATCCGGCAAAGGTAGAAGTGCTAACACATCACCGTTGTCCAAAAACCATTGATGTGCGGTGCGTAAATGTTGATTTTCGGAAGCAAAGTTTCCGATGATGGCAGTATGCTCATAAATATCTTGTGAAATCTCTATACCCACTTGAGTCCGAACTAATGAATTTGCGCCATCAGCGGCAATGACGAGCGGTGCATTGAAAATGCCAAGGTTGGTTTTTACTGTGGCCTGCTCCTCATCCATTGAAATCGACTCGAAACTTGCTTCAAGGCGAACAATGAATTTAGAAAAGGTCGTTGCAAGGTCCAAAGCATCCTCAATTTGCTGGGACTCTACGATATAGGCAAGTTTTGGCAAATTGGCCTCAAAGGCAGAAAAGTGGATCCCATCTTCAGTTTGACCACTATCACCATAAATGCGCATTTGTTCGACGGCTTGTCTTCGACTTGGATCAATTGCTTGCCAAATTTGTAGGTCTTTAAATAGCTGTTCTGAACTGTGCGAAATCGCATAAACTCGACTATTCCAAGGATCTTTTTCAGAACTCGACAAATTTGTGTTGGATTTATCACCAAAATTAGCAGCAATATGTAAAACCTTTAAACCCTTTTGACTAAAGGCTAAAGCGGCTGTTTTACCAACTATTCCACCACCTAATATAATAATTTCTTGTGTACTCATAATATGATGTTATTACAATATAGCTTATGTCATTGAAATGCGGCATCGTCGGCCTGCCTAACGTCGGCAAATCCACCCTCTTTAACGCGCTTACCAAAGCTGGTATCGCGGCAGAGAATTATCCATTTTGCACGATTGAGCCTAATATTGGCGTCGTGGAAGTTCCAGACTCACGTCTATCCGAACTGTCAAAAATCGTCAAGCCAGAACGAATCGTACCTGCGATCGTTGAGTTTGTCGATATTGCTGGTTTAGTCGCTGGTGCTTCTAAAGGCGAGGGTCTTGGTAATCAGTTTTTAGCCAATATTCGAGAAACGGATGCGATCACTCACGTCGTCCGATGCTTCGAAGACGATAACGTGATTCACGTTGCCGGTCGGGTTGATCCGCTCTCCGACATCGGAGTCATTGATACAGAGTTAGCTTTATCGGATTTAACCAGCGTTGATAAAGCAATTACCAAATATACCAAAGCCGCAAAATCGGGTAACGATAAAGAGGCTGCAGCACTACTATCAGTCTTAACGAAAGTGGCTGCTCACCTCAATGAAGCAAAACCCGTGAGATCGCTTGGTTTATCACCTGAACAAATGCTGTTGTTAAAGCCATTTTGTTTAATTACGGCCAAACCTGCGATGTACGTCGCAAACGTGTTGGAAAATGGTTTTGAAAACAATCCCCATTTAGAGGCTGTCAAAGCACACGCTGCTCTAGAAAACGCGCCTGTCGTTGCTGTTTGTGCAGCGATTGAGGCAGAGATTGCCGATTTAGAAGATGAAGACAAGATTGAGTTCTTGCAAGAGATGGGCATGAATGAACCAGGTCTTGACCGCGTTATTCGAGCTGGTTTTAGTCTCTTAGGCCTGCAAACTTACTTTACAGCGGGTGTTAAGGAAGTTCGTGCATGGACCATTCATATTGGTGATACGGCACCACAAGCCGCCGGTGTCATCCATACGGATTTTGAAAAAGGCTTTATTCGCGCGCAAACCATTGGTTTTGATGATTATCTTCAATACAAGGGTGAACAGGGTGCGAAGGAAGCTGGCAAAATGCGAGCTGAGGGTAAAGAGTATGTCGTTAAAGATGGCGATGTACTGAATTTCTTATTCAACGTCTAGGTTTTTTTAGACAACCATGGAACGAGTTGATTGTGTGGTTGTTGGAGCTGGAGTTGTTGGGCTAGCGATTGCGCGGCAAATGGCAAGAAGCGGTAAAGAAACCATCTTATTAGAACGTGAGTCCAGTTTTGGCACTATTACCAGCGCACGCAATAGTGAAGTCATGCATGCTGGCATTTACTACCCCACTGGCTCTCTCAAAACAGAAGTTTGCCTAAAAGGGAACGCACTCTTACATGCGTATGCAAAGTCCCACGGTGTCCCATATAACCCCTGCGGTAAGTTGATTGTTGCTAGTGATCAAACTCAACTCGAGGATTTAGAGAAAATTTGGGATAAGGCCTGTGCTAATTTAGTTCCCCAGTTATCCCGCATTACTAAAAAGCAAGCTAATGCCTTAGAACCCGTATTGCGCGTCGAAGAAGCAATTCTGTCGGCGAGTACAGGTGTGATTGATAGTCATAGTTATATGCTCTCTTTACTGGGTGAGTTTGAAGATGCTGGGGGGATGATTGCTTATCAATCCTCTTTACACAAGACAAGTCCCATCCAAGAGGGTATGAACGGTTATAGATTAGATGTTTTAACCGCAGATGGATCTGTTTTCCAATTAGAAACAAAATACTTAATTAATAGTGCCGGAATGAGCGCACCAAAAGTTGCTCAGCAAATTTTGGGCTTTGATGAAGCACTCATACCAAAACCTTACTTCGCTAAAGGGAATTACTTTTCTTTGGCGATGAAGTCCCCATTTGCTCGTTTAATTTACCCCATTCCTGAACCTGGTGGTCTAGGTGTGCATGTCACGATGGATCTTGGCGGACAAGCGAAGTTTGGCCCCGATGTAGAGTGGCTCGATATTGAAGAAGAGAGCCAAGTCGATTACGCGGTAGACCCTTTGCGCGGCAATAAATTTTATGCGGCGATTCGTAGTTACTGGCCAGACTTACCGGATGGAGTCTTGAGTCCTGCATACTCTGGGATCAGAGCAAAGACGAGTAAACCTGGTGAGCCGGCTGCCGATTTTAGAATTGATAATGCTCAGTTTCATAGACATACTGGCCTCATCAATTTGTTCGCGATTGAATCGCCTGGTTTGACTTCCTCTTTAGCGATTGCGCAAGAAGTTGAGGCGCGCTTAATTTAGCTGTTTTTACTTAAAAGAATAGATCTTGCAGAGCCTGACCAGGATTTTCTGCTCGCATGAAAGCTTCACCAACTAAAAAGGCATCCACTTGATGCTCGCGCATGAAGTCCACATCTTTTTTGGCCAAGATACCACTTTCGGTAACGATTCTTTTTTCTTTCGGAATTTCAGAGAGTAAATCGATAGTATTTTGTAACGAGACTTCAAAAGTTTTGAGGTCCCGATTATTAATCCCGAGTAAATTCGATTTCAATAACAGCGCTCTTTGTAATTCTTCAGCATCGTGTACTTCTATTAGCACATCCATTTGTAATTGGATGGCGAGGTCTTCAAATTCCTTTAATTGTTGATCGGTGAGCGCGGAAACAATCAGTAGAATCGCATCAGCACCCATCGCCCGAGCTTCATAAATTTGATACGGATCAACCATAAAATCTTTACGAATAACAGGTAAGTTACAAGCTCCTCTAGCCTCTTTTAAAAAGGCTGTACAACCCTTAAAGTATTGCTCGTCAGTTAAGACCGATAAACAGGCAGCACCATGCTTTGCATAACTTTGAGCAATGAGTGCTGGATGGAATGGGTTTCTTAAGATGCCTCTACTAGGACTAGCTTGTTTAATTTCCGCGATGACACCGGCGTGACCAAGGGCAATTTTTGCTTCAATCGCATTAATAAAACCGCGGGGAGCCAAAATCGAATCCGTCAAACTTGCTAGCGCAAGTGCTTCAACATCAGATTGTGAAACGACTGCTTTGGAGACGACAAGTTCTTCTTTTTTAGTCGCAAGAATACGATGTAAGATATCAGACATTGTTTTCACCTAGCTCCTGAGTGGCTTTGACAAACTCGAGCATTTTCGCCTTCGCTTTACCAGAGGCTATCGTGGCGCGTGCCATCTCGATACCGGCTGCAATAGATGGGGCGAGGTCACTGGCATATAAGGCAGCACCAGAATTAAGAACGACGATATCTAACGCTGGTCCAGGTTGTCCATCCAAAACGTCTAAGATAATGTTTTTTGATTCCTGTGCATTCTCGACTTTAAAGGCGCGCGAACTTGTCATGGCAATCCCAAAATCTTCAGGATGAATCTCATATTCAATAATTTGACCATCTTTGAGTTCTCCCACTAAGGTGGAAGCACCAAGAGAAATTTCATCAAGCCCATCCTTGCCATAAACGACTAAAGCGTGCTTCATACCCAAACGCTCTAAAACACGAATCTGAATACCCACTAAATCTGGATGGAAAACACCCATGAGCATATGCGGCGCATTGGCTGGGTTAGTTAAGGGGCCCAAGATGTTAAAAATAGTACGAATACCGAGTTCTTTACGAACCGCTGCAACATTTTTCATTGCTGGGTGATGGTTAGGGGCAAACATAAAACCCATCCCCGTTTTTTCAATACATTGCCCAACCTGTTGAGCAGAAAGATCAATCCGGGCGCCAAGCGATTCAAGGGCATCAGCACTACCTGATTTGCTACTAACGCTGCGGTTACCATGTTTAGCAACTTTGGCACCAGCACCAGCAATCACAAAAGCAGAGGTTGTTGAAATATTAAAGCTATGGGAACCATCACCACCAGTACCAACAATATCGACAAAATTGCTGGAATCTTTTACGACCACATGGTTGGCAAATTCACGCATCACCATCGCGGCTGCAGAAATTTCACCAATCGTTTCTTTTTTGGTTCTCAGACCAACTAGTAAAGCGGAGGTCATACTTGGAGATAGCTCTCCTTTCATGATTGCGCGCATTAAACCAAGCATTTCATCATGAAAAATCTCACGGTGTTCAATACATCTTAAGAGGGCTTCTTGATAGGTGATTGTCATTAAATTATCGTACCAATTATTTTTTCAGTTTTAAAAAGTTCTGCAGTAAGTCATGCCCATATTCTGACAGAATAGATTCTGGGTGGAATTGAACACCTTCCACCGCGAGTGTTTTATGCTTGACGCCCATGATTTCGCCGTCAGCTGTAGAGGCTGTAATTTCAAGGCAGTCTGGCAGAGTCGAGCGTTCAATCGCTAAGGAGTGATAACGGGTCACCGTAAACTCGGCTGGCAACCCCTGAAAAACGCCACGTCTTTTGGTTTGGATGGTATCTGTTTTGCCATGCATGATCGTTTTGGCACGAATAATATGACCGCCAAATGCTTCACCGATGGCTTGATGACCTAAACAAACGCCTAAGATTGGAATTTTTCCGGCAAACTGAAGGATTGTATCAATCGAAATGCCTGCTTCTTTGGGGCTACAAGGCCCAGGAGAAATACAAAGATAATCTGGGTCAAGTGCCTCGATTTCATCCAAAGAAATCTCATCGTTACGAAAAACTTTGACTTCTTGCCCTAGTTCCCCGAAGTACTGAACTAAGTTAAAAGTAAATGAATCGTAGTTATCAATCATGAGTAGCATATATTTCTTTCATCGCTTTCCAGTTGCATCAACTATGCGCTTGAATCTAGTCCAGCTTGGACCATTTCCGCTGCTCGTAGAACTGCTCGGGCTTTAACTTCAGTTTCTTGATATTCTGACTCAGGGACTGAGTCGGCAACGATTCCCGCCCCCGCTTGTGAGTGTAACCAACCATCTTTAATCACACCTGTGCGAATAATAATAGCAACGTCCATATCACCTGAAAACGAGAGATAACCCGCTGCACCGCCATAAGGGCCGCGTTTGGTGATTTCCATTTCATCAATTATTTCCATCGCCCGGATTTTAGGTGCGCCGGAAAGAGTACCAGCTGGAAAAGTAGCCCGCAACACATCCATATTGGTAATCTCTTCACGCAAGTTACCCTCAACCGAACTCACAATATGCTGAACATGGGAGTATTTCTCGATACTCATTTTTTCTGTAACATGGACTGAACCAATTTTAGCAATTCGACCGATATCGTTTCTTGCTAAATCAATCAACATCACATGCTCTGCAATTTCCTTTGGATCGGCTAATAAATCCCGAGCTAACTGTTCATCAAGTTCTGGTGTTTTACCGCGAGGTCTTGTTCCTGCTAGCGGCCTTACTGTTACGGTGCGGTTCAATTGTCCAGTTGAATCTGTAGTTCTTTCTTGTCGAACCAAAATTTCTGGGGAAGAACCCACCAATTGGTGGTCACCAAAATCATAAAAATATAAATAGGGTGAAGGATTCAAAGAGCGCAGAGCACGGTAAAGTGAAAGGGGGTTATCGGAGAAGGGCTGACTAATGCGTTGACCAAACACGACCTGCATGCAGTCACCCGCCAAAATATATTCTTTAGTTTTATTGACCGCGGCCAAAAACTGTTCTTTAGGGTAATTTCGAATCGGCTGCGTTTTAGTGCTAGCAGTCTGCAGGGGGTTGACAATCGAGCGGTCTAAATGGGATCGTAAAACCTTTAATCGCTCTTTTGCACGAACATAGGCATTTTCAGACTTTGGATCCACATAAACAATCAGATACAGTTTGCCGGCTAAATTATCAATCACGGCCAACTCTTCTGTAAGTAATAGCTGAATATCGGGCAATCCTAATTCATCTTTTGGGGCAGAATTGGCTAACCGTGGCTCTATATAACGAATCGTGTCATATGCAAAGTAACCAGCTAGCCCACCACAAAAGCGGGGAAGCCCTGAAAGGATGGCGGCCTTGAATTTAGCATGATAGGCCTCCACAAAATCGAGTGGATTATCAGCATTTGTTTCAACCACTACGCCATCAGTGAGTACTTCATTGATGGGGCTTTGCGCAGTTCCTCGGGAACGAATCAAGGTTCTTGCTGGTAAGCCAATAATAGAGTAACGACCAAAGCGTTCACCGCCGACTACGGATTCAAGTAAAAATGTATTCTTAGAACCTTCAGCTTGTGTGAGCTTCAAATAGAGTGATAGCGGGGTTTCAAGGTCAGCTAAGGTCTCAAGCACAAACGGAACACGGTTGTAACCTTGGTTCGCTAACTGATTAAATTCATCTAAGGTCATTTTACTTTTGCAATAGAAGTTCGCATGGCATTGATGATCTGGGCATAATCAGGTTTTCCAAAGATGGCTGAACCCGCAACAAAGGTATCTGCCCCAGCCGCATAAATCTCACCAATATTATCTGGATTGACTCCGCCATCAATTTCGAGTCGAATAGCTCTGCCGGATTGGGCTGTATAACTATCAATCAATTTGCGAGTAGCTTTTAGTTTTTCAAGGGTAGACGGAATGAATTTCTGACCACCAAAGCCAGGGTTTACTGACATTAATAAGATTAAATCGAGTTTATCTAGAACATGGTCTAAATAATGCAATGGCGTTGCCGGATTAAAGACTAAGCCTACTTGACACCCCTGATCTTTAATTAAATTAATCGTCCGATCTATGTGAGTACTTGCTTCCGGGTGAAAACTAATCAAATTAGCACCAGCTTTTGCAAACTCTGGAACCAATGCATCGACCGGCTCAATCATTAAATGGACGTCAATAATGGCTGGATGCCCATTCTTTATGGCATGCGGTCGAATTGCTTCACAAACGAGCGGACCGATAGTGAGGTTAGGAACGAAGTGATTATCCATCACATCAAAGTGAATCCAATCAGCACCAGCACTTAGGACATCTTTAACTTCTTGCCCTAAGTAGGCAAAGTCAGCAGAAAGGATCGATGGTGCAATGATCGCAGGTAAGTTATTATTCATAAATCTATTTTACTGTAGAGATTCATCCACATAAAATAAATTACATTCGGATAATAAGGACTATTAAGCATGAGCGAGTATGCAATTCAAATAACGGTAAAAGTACAGTATTTAGAAGATCAGTCAATTCCTGAAAAAGGCAACTATAGTTTTGCCTATACGATGATCATCAAAAACGAATCGCAAGTCCCATTCCAGTTGATTGGTAGACATTGGGTTATTACCGACACAGAAGGCGTAGAACAAGAAGTTCGCGGTTTAGGCGTGGTTGGTCAGCAACCTTTTCTCAGACCTGGAGAATCATTTGAGTACACAAGTTGGGCTTCTATTCCGTCGCCGGATGGGAAAATGAAAGGGAGTTATTTCTGTGTTTCGGAGGAGGCGGAGTTTTTTGCAGCCCCCATTCCAGAATTTCTATTAACGATGCCAAGAATCCTACACTAGGCCTTTACTCATCTTTTTTTCTACCCATCATGGTCCAAACAACAATGAAAACAAGGATCAACAAGGCAACCCCAGCTTCTGCCACTAATAAAAGCATGGGGTATTCATCTAATAAGTCTGCTAGCATCTGTGACCTTTTACTGAAATTAAAAAAATGTAATGAATGAGTAACGAATGAAATACTTCATTGCATTCTTCCTTATTTTACTCGTCTCTTGCGCAAATCAAGAGCGCAATATCACATCAAAGACTAGCCAAGATAAGTTCGTTCCAGAACTTTCGCTTCAAAATCAAAATACTGATCAGCTGAGTGCTTTACCAGGTTGGAAGGATGATGCGATGGATGGGGTTTGGACTACTTGGCAAAAAAGTTGTAACTATCTTCAAAAAGCAAGCATTGATAGCCCTTTAAAAAGGCTTTGTACAGATTCTGCCAAATTGAAAAATCCAAGCCCTTTGCAAGTAAAGCAATTTTTTGAAAATAATTTTCAGACCTTGTCATTGCGACAGGCTTTACCCAGTAATGGATATACTCAAGGGAGTGCAGAGGGCTTAATTACTGGGTATTATGAGCCAATTTTGAAGGGTTCATTAACAAAGATCCCAGGGTTTCAAATTCCCCTATACCAATACCCAGTTGCCTGGAAGAGTGATACCAAATTACTGAGACCAGCGCGTGCAGAGCTTTTGAAAAGTTCGCTTTTAAAAGGCAATGAGATAGCTTGGGTCAATGATCCAGTGGCGGCAGCGATGATGCAAATTCAAGGATCAGGAAAAATCCAATTAGAAAATGGTCAAATGCTCAGGCTAGGCTTTGCCGGCACCAACAATCAACCTTACAAATCCATTGCCAATTGGTTGATTCAACAGCAAGAAATGACAACTTCTCAAGCGAGTATGCAAAATATTTCTAATTGGGCAAAAAGAAATCCAGGGCGTGTCCAAGATCTTTTAAATGCAAATCCTAGATATGTGTTTTTTAAAATTAATTCAAGTGGATTAATGGAGGATGGACCGATTGGTGCTTTAGGTGAGCCACTTACTGCCCAAAGAAGTATTGCCGTAGATTGGCAACATATCCCTAAAGGGTCTCCGGTTTTCTTAAGTACTTCAGACCCTAAAACTGGTAAAAAGATAGAAAGCTTAGTATTTGCTCAAGACACAGGGAGTGCTATTGTTGGAAGTGTTCGAGCTGACTATTATTGGGGATCTGGTGATCTTGCTGGAGAAAAAGCGGGAATGACAAAACAATCAGGTAGCATGTGGTTATTGGTACCAAAAAATTAATAACAGGTAATGATAAAAGCACAATTTCATTTCATTCGGATATTTAGTTGCCTGCTCAGTTTGATGCTGATGACAAGCTGCGCTCTGACGCCCAAAGAAAACACTACTAGTCTTGAAAATCAACGTCCTATTCAGGATGTTCCACTAGAGCCAGAAATTAGAAAATTTTCTCAAATGATTTCTAAATCACTTGAGATTTCTGATCAGTCAGAAATCTCAAGTAATGAAGGTGTCGAGGGATGGTATTTATGGTCCTTAGCACCTCACAAGAAGAAAACGAAATATTATTTGCACCATTACCAAGGTAAAAATGTAATTCACGCCGATGCACAATCAAGCGCCTCCGGCCTCATTGTGCCCTTAAAAGCAAAGGATATTACAGGGTTTGATCTTCAGTGGACATGGAAAGCATTAAAAAACATTGCTCTGGCTGATAACACACAAGGCCATGTTGATGACGCGCCACTGAGAATCGTACTGGGTTTTGAGGGTGATAAATCCACGCTATCCCTCAAAGATCAACTCGCTTTTGATTTAGCAAAACTAATTAGTGGGCACGAATTACCGTATGCGACTTTAATGTATATTTGGTCAGAAAAAAATGGGGCAGAAGAAGTCATTACTAATAAACATATTAGTCGGATTAAATCGATCGTAGTGGACTCAGGGGGTCAAGGTTTAGGTGAGTGGCGAGTCCACCGCAGATCAATTGAAGCCGATTTCAAAAAGGCTTACGGCGAAAATCCTGGAAAATTAATTGCTATCGGAATTATGACGGATACGGATAATACCAACGACGCAGTGCAAGCAAAATATGGTGATATTGAATTTCAGCGCCGATCTAATCGTTAACAACAGCTGGAGTGATTAGCTTTTAATGAGAAATATAAAAATTAAGCTAAAAACTGTTTTGCGATTTGAACCCAGTAATTAGAGCCAATGGGTAATAAATTATCATTGAAATCGTAAGAAGGATTGTGTAAATCACATGGTCCTAAGCCATGCCCCGATAACCGATGCTTACCATCACCATTGCCAAGGAAGACATAGCAACCTGGCACTTTTTCTAGCATAAAGGCGAAATCCTCAGAGCCCATCGTGGGTTGCATTGTTTTAGTGAGGTGTTCTTTACCAAAGGTTTCTTCAATCACTTTTGCAGCAAAGGCTGATTCATCAGGATGATTGATGAGCGGTGGATAGTTTCGGTCAAAACTAACTTCAGCTTGGCAATTAAAGGTCTGAGCCACGCCGTGAGCAATTTCTATAAGTCGCTTTTCGATTAAATCCAGCGTCGTGTTGGTAAATGTTCGTACCGTACCGCCAAGCCAAGCATCATCTGGAATGACGTTAGTGGTAAAACCACCATGAATTTGAGTGATCGATAACACTGCAGCATCAATTGGACTCTTATTGCGAGTAATAATGCTTTGGAGGCCATTTGCTAATTGAGTTAACGCGTAAATTGGGTCCGCTCCATTATGTGGCAAGGCAGCGTGAGCACCCTTACCTTTCATGGAGATTTTAAATTCATTGCTAGATGCCATTGCTGGTCCAGTGATGACGCCAAATTCACCCTCAGGCATACCGGGCCAATTGTGTAAGCCAAATACAGCATCACAGGGGAATAATGAAAAAAGACCTTCTTCTATCATTACGCGCGCTCCACCACCACCTTCTTCAGCAGGCTGGAAAATTAAATAAATAGTGCCCTTAAAGTTGCGATGAGTAGAGAAATAATGGGCGGCTCCCAACAGCATTGCAGTATGCCCGTCATGCCCACAGGCATGCATTGTGCCTTGATGGGTTGACGCATGCTCAAAGGTGTTCATTTCATGAATGGGCAAGGCATCCATATCAGCCCTCAGGCCAATTGATTTTCCAGGGCCTAAATTTCCATCAACAATCCCAACAACACCCGTTTTGGCAAGTCCAGTATGCGTTTTAATACCCCAATTAGTGAGCTGTTTAACAACTAACTCGGCGGTGCGATACTCTTGAAACTTAAGTTCAGGATGAGCATGGATATCCCGACGGATGGATTGAATTAATGCTTGTTGATCAATGAATTCTGCTTGGATTTTCATGCATTTATGTAAGGAGTAATTTATTTATCATAGCCGAAAATTTTCTGTATGGGTAGACAATTTTGAGGCTACTAGCGATTCTGATAGCTAAATACTAGTAAAATTAATCACCTCAACAAAATTGTAAATGAACAAAAAAATGAAAAAAAATGAGACTGGATTGAATGCACAACTCCCAACAGTTGGGATTGTAGGTTTGGGTATTATGGGCGGCATCATGGCTGAAACGCTACTGCTGAACCAGTACCGTGTGGTGGGCTTTGATATTGAAAAAAGTGCTTGTGCTCGGCTTAAAAAAGCGGGTGGACAAGTTGCCAAATCCGTTACTCAGGTTACTGAACAAGCAGATGTATTAATTACTTCTCTAGCCACCAGTAACGCACTTCGATTGGTTTATCAAGAAATTGCAGCAACCTTGAAGGCAACTCCTAAAAAGATCATATTAGTTGAAACTAGTACGCTAGCTATGACCGATAAAGATTGGATTGCGCAGCAATTACCCAAAAAACAAGTTGCTTTATTAGACTGTCCTATTAGTGGTACTGCTGCCCGGATGAAGGATCGTGCTTGGACAATTTTTGTCAGTGGTAAGAAGTCGAGTTGTAATGAAGTGCAGCCAATTTTTAAATGCTTATCCGATAACTCGCCTTATGTTGGTGAATACGGTAATGGCTTAAAAATGAAGTTTATCGCAAATCATTTAGTCGCAATTTATAACGTTGCCTGCGCTGAATCGGTTACATTTGCCAGAAAAATCGGCTTAGATCCCCAAGAAGTCTTAGATATTTTTGGCCCAAGTCCAGTCATTGGCACTGGGGTGATGAGACTTCGAACGCCCTTTATGATTAAGCGTGAATATAGCCCGCCGACTATGAAAGTCGAAGTTTGGCAAAAAGACATGCAGGTGATTGGTGATTTAGCTAAGTCTGTAGGTTGTCCATTGCCTATTTTTAATGCAACTGCACCAATTTATACTGCTGCGATGGCGCAAGGACTTGCTATGCAAGATACAGCTTCTACCGCAGAGGTTCTGGGACAAATGGCAGGATTATTTTCTAAGCCGGAGGCGATTAAGCCAAAAAGATCTGTAGCTAAACCGGCGGCAAAAAAAACCAGTAAAGCGGTCGTCAAAAAACCTCTTAAAGGTTGATAAAATCTCATTTATGTTTAATCTAGATCAGTTAATTATTGAGGGTGACCGTGCTCTGCGCATACTGAGCGGTGTTGTGCCGCAGGGTAGACCAGTGCCTAAACCCTCAAAAGAGCCCTCAAGCAAAATTCAAGACAGTGAGTTTGAAACCGAAGCTAGTTTAGATGTTGCGCCTCTTTCGGAGCAAGAAAAAAAACACGCGGCAGGCTTGATGCGAGTCAATCACGTTGGTGAAGTTTGTGCGCAGGCCTTATATCAAGCACAACGCCTCACTTCAGAATCCCCGCACTTACAATCTCAGCTCGCTCATGCAGCGAAAGAAGAGGAAGATCATTTGGTTTGGTGTGCGAAAAGACTCGAAGAGTTGGGTTCAAGGCCGAGCTTATTAAATCCAATTTGGTTTGCTGGTTCCTTTGCCATTGGCACTCTTGCGGGCTTAGCAGGTGATCAATGGAGTTTGGGTTTTGTGGTTGAGACAGAAAAACAGGTTGAAAATCATTTAAATAGTCATTTAGAGGCTTTGCCTGTGAATGATATGGCTTCGAGAAGTATTGTTGAGCAAATGCGTATTGAAGAGATTGAGCACGGCAATATGGCGAGAAATTTGGGAGCAAAAGATTTACCTGAACCCATTACAAAAGTCATGGGTTTGATATCTCAAGCCATGACAAAAACCGCCTATTATTTGTAATCGTTGTTTTTTGTTTATTCGCCCATTAGAAGAAACTAGTAGAAACTAGTACAAATTAGTAGAAACCATAGCTTTCTCAATTACTACTTGAAGTATGGTTTGTAAGACACTGTTTAATATTGTAAATTTAATATTTAAAGCTTGAGAAATCATTTCTAAGCTCTTGTAATTACAAGAAAAAGTAGTAGAAATTCCCTAAAACCCCTTGACCTTAACTTATTACACCTTTAAAGTGGGAGAATGTGTCAAAAAGTGGGAAAAATAGCATGTTTCAGGGTGCCTCAGCGATCAATTTAGATGTGAAAGGACGGATGTTAGTGCCGTCAAAGCATCGTGACGCCCTTAAAACTGAGAATGGCCTGCGTGCAACGCTTACAAAAAACCCCGATGGTTGTCTAATGCTCTTCCCTCAGATCGAGTGGGAGAATTTCAGTGAAAAAATTGCCAAGTTACCAATGGAAGCGCATTGGTGGCGGAGAATTTTTTTAGGGAATGCCAATGAGGTCGAAGTAGATGGCTCAGGAAGAATTTTGATTAGCCCAGAGTTAAGGTCTAGTGCTGGGATTGAAAAAGAAGTGATTTTACTAGGCATGGGAACGCACTTTGAAGTTTGGGATGCCAATACGTACGCTGTGAAAGAGCAAATTGCTATCTCACAGGGTATGCCAGAGGCATTACGTCAATTTAATTTTTAATGCGAGGACTCCATGAGCATCAGTCATCGCCCGGTTTTACTGGATGAGGCAGTTTCTGCCTTATTGGTTGGGTCGACTCATGTCAGCCCATTGTATTTGGATGGGACTTTTGGTCGAGGTGGTCACTCAAGAAAAATATTAGCTAACTTGCCACTTGATGGACGGTTAATCGCGATGGATAAAGATCCTCAGGCGATTGAGGAAGCGAGCAGGATTGAAGATGGTCGATTTAGGATTGTGCATGATTCATTTGCGAGTATGGAGGATTACCTTGAGCCTAGTAGTTTAGACGGCATCTTATTAGATTTAGGGATTAGTTCTCCACAAATTGATCAGGCGGAAAGAGGATTTTCATTTCGTATGGATGGTCCTTTGGACATGCGTATGAATAACAAGGAGGGGCAAAGTGCTCAAGAGTGGCTGGCTGTTGCCAGTGAGAAAGAACTACATAAGGTAATAAAAGAATATGGGGAAGAACGGTTTGCTCTATCGATTGCAAAGGCGATTGTTGCTAGCAGGGAGCAAGGCAACGTTATTGGGACCACACGACAACTCGCGTCGCTCGTGGCTAGTGTCGTCCGCTCGCGTGACTCAGAGCAAGACCCTGCAACGCGTACCTTTCAGGCTATACGGATTCACATCAACCAAGAACTTCACGACTTGGAAAAGGGATTAGATGTGGCCTTGAAACTTTTAAAAACGGGTGGTCGCTTAGTGGTGATTAGTTTTCATTCACTCGAGGACCGCATTGTGAAGCAGTTTATGCAAGGCCATAGTCGGGTAGAAATACCTCGAGGATTGCCCTTGAAAGAATCACAAATTCCAAAATCCCCGTTAAGACTGATTGCTAGGATCAAGCCATCCAGTAGTGAAATTAGTGCTAACCCAAGATCGCGTTCAGCGGTCATGCGTGTTGCTGAAAAAATTGGGGAGATGCGATGAACCGTGCAGTGGTGATTCTGATACTAGCTTTGATGGGAAGTTCACTTTTACTAGTGAACTCCCAGCAAAAAACACGCCAATTATTTATTGATAAGAATCGTTTAGAGATTCAACAGCGCAAACTCAATCAAGAGTGGAATCGTCTGGAGTACGAACAAAGAGAATTATCGCGATCAACCCGCATCATCGATATTGCGAAAAAACAATTGCATATGAATGATGCAAAGCAAGATAAGACTATATATTTGAAGGAAAAAGAATGAGGACAGCGCGTCCACTTCCTTCTTCTGAACTCGTCTTAAGACTGCCGATGTGGCGGTCAAGAGTGGTTCTATTCTTGATGTTTGCAGCGTTTTGTACTCTGATTGCTCGGGCATTTTGGATTCAAGGTGTTGGTAATGATTTTTATGCAGAAAAAGGGAATCGCGTAAAAAGAGTTATTGAGTTAAATGCGATTCGGGGAAAAATCCTAGACCGTAATGGCGCAATATTAGCGACTAGTCTAGAAGCCAAGACTGTTATTGCCTATCCTGATATCGTGCCGGATGATTTAGAAAAATCAAAGGTACTGGCTTTTGCTAAGTTGTTAGGTATGAGTGAGTCTGAGTTACGTAAAAAATTAGGCGAATCTAGAAACCAGCTTTATTTAAGACGCCAAATCGAGCCCGATGTTGCCGCTAAGATTAAAGCCTTAGAAATTCCAGGTATCACGATAACGAGTGAATATCGGCGGTACTATCCCGAGGGGGAAGCTGTGGCGCACGTGGTCGGTTTTACTAATGTGGAAGATGTTGGTCAGGAAGGAATGGAGTTATCTAATAACACTTTACTGACTGGCAAAAGTGGTCAACGTAACGTGATCATTGATCGCCTTGGACGTGTAGTAGATGACTTGGGTGGATACATTCCGTCAAGAAATGGTGAGGATTTACAACTTTCGATTGATAGCAAAATACAGTCAATTGCCTATCAAGAAGTAAAAAAGGCAGTGGAGACACACCGAGCAAAAGCTGGTGGTGCTGTTGTTTTAGATGCTGTAACGGGTGAAATATTGGCATTAGCAAATTGGCCCTCTTATGATCCGAATCATCGTGCTAATTTAACCGGTGAACAACTGCGTAACCGGGTGCTGACAGATACCTTTGAGCCAGGTTCAACCATGAAACCAATCACAATTGCCTTAGCGCTTGAGAAGGGTATTGTTACCCCTACCACAATGATGCCAATTGGACATTTACAAATTGGTAAAAAAGTCATAACTGATACGCATCCATATGGTGTGCTGAGTGTGGCGCAGATTATTCAAAAATCAAGCAATATTGGTACTACTCGCATCGCCTTACAAATGGAACCAGAAGATATGTGGGGTATGTTTCAAGCTGTCGGTTTCGGGCAGGCTCCTAAAATTGGCTTCCCTGGTGCTGTTGCTGGACTCGTCAAGCCCTATGATAAATGGGGTAAGTTAGACCAAGCAAGTATGTCTTACGGATATAGTATTTCGACCTCATTATTTCAGATTGCAAAAGCCTATTCGATTTTTGTTCGTGATGGAGAATTAGCTACACTTTCGATGAAAAAAGTGGATAAACCAACAATGGGTTCGCCTGTTATTTCACCAAAAGTGGCTATGCAAGTAAGAGAAATGATGGAAACGGTGACACAGGTTGGTGGGACAGCAGTTAAAGCACAAGTTGATGGTTATCGCGTGGGTGGAAAAACAGGGACCGCGCATAAGTCGAATGGGAAAAAAGGCTATAGCTCAAATCGATACGACGGCTTTTTTGTCGGAATTGCTCCAATTAGTTCACCGAGAATTGTTGTAGCAGTAGTGATTGATGAACCGACTGTAGGGGGTCATTATGGTGGTGATGTTGCAGCACCTGTATTCTCAGCTGTAACCGGGTCTGCGTTAAGAGTGTTAAACATTGCACCCGATGCAAACTCGACTCAATTAGTACAAAGTAATGCAATTCAGCAGGTAAATTTTCAGAGATGAAATTGAATCCAAAAAATCTCTCCTCGATATTCGCTGATATAGAAAATACGCTATACAGTCAGGTAGACCGTAAAGCGCACTTATCAGCTGACACTAGATTGTTAGGGTCGGGAGATGTATTTTTAGCTTATCCAGTAGGGTTTGGTCGAGGTTTAAGCGACAACCGTATACATATTCCAACCGCTTTAGAAAAAGGGGTTGCACTGGTCTTATATGATAATGAAAACTGGCTCGAGACAGAGTTACTTTCTGCTAGAGAAGTATTGGGTGATCCTCGGTGTATCCCAGTCCCTAACTTAGGAAAAATAGCTAGTGAAATAGCGAATCGTTGGTACGGTAATCCTTCTGCAGAACTAGATGTAATTGGGGTTACCGGAACGAATGGTAAAACAACGATTACCCACTGGTTGGCACAGGCATTTGGCAAAAGCCATTTAACCGCTATTGCTGGAACGATGGGTTACGGAAGTATTGATGATTTACACACCACAGGCTTTACCACACCAGATGCGCCGAGAGTACAAAGGATGTTGGCGGAGTTGCGGGAGCAAAAATTTAAAACGGTAGCAATGGAAGTGTCTTCCCATGCCCTAGATCAAGGCAGAGTAGATGGTGTTCAAATTAACACTGCAATATTTAGTAATCTAAGTCAGGATCATTTAGATTATCACCAAGATATGACTGCTTATGAAGCGGCGAAATTTGATTTATTTAGAAGAGCAAATTTAAAAAATATCATTTTGAATCTAGACGACGAGACTGGACTAGCGTGGGCGCAAAAGCTAATTGGTCATTCGAAGGCAAGAATTACGGTTTATGGACAAGCCCAAAACTTTGCGAAATTAACTGAAGAACAACAGAGCAAATCTTATCCTGTTTTATATGAGTTAAAAACAGTCAGTCGCTCTGGAATGTTGGTAAAAATTGATGCCCGAGACCAGGCTTTTAATCTAATGATTCCGACATTGGGTAGTTTTAATATTCAAAATGCATTAGCGGTCATCAGCACATTATTAGCTTATGAGTTTACCGTTGAAAAAATCATTAAAAATATTGAACAACTAAAGTCGGTTCCTGGTCGAATGGAAATGATCAATTTAGGTGATAAGTTGATGCCACTTGCGATTGTTGATTTTGCTCATACCCCAGATGGTTTATCTAAGACTTTACATACCCTTTTGCCAGTGGCAAAGCAAAGAGGGGGTAAATTGGTTTGTGTGTTCGGTTGTGGTGGTAATCGCGATACAGCCAAACGCCCCATGATGGGTCAAATTGCTGCCGAAATTGCGGATAGAGTAATTCTCACAAGTGATAATCCACGTAATGAAGATCCGATGCAAATTATCTCAGGCATCATGCAAGGCGTACCGACAATTTCAAAACCCAAAGTCAGTATCTTAGAAGATAGAGCCTTTGCAATTTTGAATGCAGTAAGAACAGCCCAGGTGAATGATGTCATTGTTATAGCAGGTAAGGGGCACGAGACAACTCAGGAAGTAATGGGTAATAAATTTCCTTTTTCTGATCAAGATCATTTACGGCTCGCTTTGCGGAGGGTTGTATGACAGCAAAGTATTTAACCATGCGCACCATCAGCCGGTATCTTCCTGATGCGGTGATGATGCAGGCGGATCAGGTTCTTGATCAGCCTCTAAAAAGGATTGTGACCGATAGTCGAAAGCTATTGAAAGATGATTTTTTTGTTGCTATTGCTGGGGAAAAATTTGATGCACATCATTTTTTAACGCAAGTACAACAAGGGGGTGCAATCGGATCCTTGATTAGCGATGCCTCTAAGGCTCCAGCCCAACTTCCAATAGTTGTGGTTAAAAATACGATTTCAGCTCTTGGTGAAATGGCCAAAGCTT
>CANFME010000015.1 GCA_947448305.1 Burkholderiaceae bacterium | reverse complement strand
CATCTTACTGAGGTGTCAGAGTTTTTCCTGGCTTTGTAATTTAGTTTACCTAGTGCGTGCATAGATTTCAGCACGCTCAGGACCAATCATGAGTCAAGGCTATATACCATGGTTATATTCTTTACTGGGCGGGTGAATCATTGTCTTTGCAAAAACTTGAAAGACTTGTATCTTTTCCGCCATAAATAGAGTATGGTGTAGTTAAGGTCAGGACTGATAACTGTTACGGTCCTTGATTTTTTCAATCCAGCGTAACGGTCGTCCTCTCTAGCGAATTAGAGTAGGTAGTTCCTCCCTCACAATTATCTTGTCATTACAACTAAATTGAGCGATTTTTCGTTAAAAATTGCATCTTTTTGGATATTTTTTTGTTGTTTTAACTAGATTAGTCAATTAAATTTCGTATTACACGCCATCTGCCAATCCCTATTGGTGTATGCGATTGATGACGGTATTCGAAAGATATTAATTCTGTGGGAGCTCATCGATATCATTTTCTGGAGAAAGTCATTCGTTTACTATTTTTCCTTGGATTATTTTTATTTTCGGCATCAGTGATTAGTCAGACTTCTAATAATCTTGATTCAACTGGTTCGTCATCTACCAATACGACCGTGGGAGGAGGGCAATCGAATTTATTAGGGACCAATATTGGTTCTCAGCAGAACTCAACGACTGTCACTGGTGGCTATGGAAATGTAAATACGAATATTCCAGGAAAAACTACATCAGAGGTTATTTCTGTCCCTACGATGTATGCACCTGGATTAACTGCTTCAGGCAGTGATGTTTGCCTAGGCTCAATTTCGGCATCAGGCTCGATTCTCGGACTTGGTCTTGCTGGTGGTAAGACCTATGTGGATGAAAATTGTGTTTTATTAAAAAATAGTCAACGCATGGCTGCCTTGGGTTTTGGCAATGCGGCAGTAGTCATGATGCTACAAAATCCAGATGTTGAAAAAGCCATTAGAACTTCGAGCCCATCTGTTTTTTTGCAAGTTGCTAAAGATCGATTAGCGAATTTAGAAGCAGAATTTGAAGATGCCGTGGAAATGGGTGAATCTACTTTTGAGCTTCAAGAAAAACTAAATATAGCTACTAAGGAATTACGTATTATGGTTCGCCGTGTAAAAAATTCTCCAGGCTTACCGGAGAAAGCTGTTGAAATACCACCAACCATCTCGAAGGATAAGGTTCAATCAAAAATTGATCCGAGAGATACTTTTAATCACTAAGGAAATATCAAATGAAAAAGCTAATATTAATATCACTTTTATCCATCTCAACTTCTGTGATGGCTGCCCCTCCAACAGCATTCACATTTGTAGCGCCGGCATCGGTTGCCGTTGCTCCCGCAGTAACAAATTTACTTGGTGTCGTTAACGCATTTAAAGCTGTAGGAACTGCCTTTGCTTTAAATGATTCCACTGCAACTGCATTGTTAGATCAAGCCACGCAGAATTTAACTCTTTCAATTGACCTTAAAAATGTGAATACGTCATCCATCAATTCCCCGACTTACAACAGTTCAACCGGACAGATTACTTGGGTAAATAATTTTGCAACCGTTGTTTCATCCACAAACAGTTGGGTGCAAGTCGATTCAGCTAGTTATGATTTAGCAGCCATGGCTTTTCGTGATGCTGGAGGAGCCTATGCAGTTACAGCAATTATGACGGGAAGCTCTGGTATGAATCGTCTACTATCCGCAATTGATGGCACAACCCGTTCGGTAAATGGTGTTGATTACACTCCTGATAGCTCTTTTAGTGCACTTGCCAATAGTTTTAATACTGCGCTAACCTTGGGAGATAAGATGACTTATTTAACGAGTGCTTCTAATGCCTTGACTACAATTCAGGCTCAAGCCTTAGCTCTCGATGTTGCAGGAGCAGTTGCAGTAACCACGCTAAACAGCATAGTATTGCCAACTGCAAATAAAAACTCTGCTTCTTATACTGACTTGAATGCTCTTTTACTTTATAACTCCTTACAGTAATCTTGTTGTTGGCATCAGTGATTACACGAGAACTATTAACAAATCATAATTTATGACATATTTCCAACTGGAGTGGAGATTAGTTTTCGACGAGCCGGGAGACTGCTCTTGAGTTACCAAAGCTAGGGAGATATACGGTATGTGTACCAGGTCCGCCACATACCAATAGTTGAATTTCTTCTGGTTTTTTGGAAATGGGTAGTAGTGAATCCGTATTGAGTTCGCCTAACTCAGCGCTACGAGAATGCTTCGCTCTAGTAAAGTCACGCTGCGCCATCTCAAATCCTGGCATCTTACTGAGGTGCCAGATTTTTTCTTGGATTTGTAATTTAGTGTATCCAGTGCGCACCAAGATTTCAGCATGTTCAGGCCCGATCATGAGCCAAGGCTCACCCCCATGGGTATATTCATTACTGGGTGGGTGAATCATGGTCTTTGCAAAAACCTGTAAAAGTTCATCCGGATCTTTGGCGTGGGAATTCATATTCATCGTTCCTTCAATGGCCACCACTGTTACCGAAGTTTGATGTTCATTAAAACCACGTGCTTGATGAAAAGAATCCCAAGGTGTTTGCTTTACATCTTCCATGCAACAAAAGGTATATCTGCCGGGTTGGCCATGCGTTGATCGATCCATTTCTCCGGGTAAAGCACCACCTAAATTTCTGAGAATGAGACGTATTGCTCGGCCAACTGTTGCGTTTGCTGGATTGCCTTCGCCTAGGCAATTGATGCCCATATTAAAACGACCTTCATTCGCAACGGCCCCACTTACAATCACCCAAATAGCGACTGGGTTCGTGGTGGGTTGTAAGGCTGATAAATTAAACTGGGGATCTGCCATGGCTTCGGTAGCTGCAATGATGATCGGTAAGTCTTTAGGTTTACAGCCCGCCATGACAGCGTTGACTGCGATTAATTCAATCGTTGTATCACCGTATCCGGGAGGCAGATTTGTAACAACTTTGTCTTTGATTGGTAGTAAATGTCCCAACATCTTTTCGATGCGTGCTGGTGTCGGCGGAATGATAGGTAAACCATCTCCCCAATGATTGGCATTGTAATAATCATTAATTAACTCTAAGTCATCTTCCAAATCAATTTTTGGCGATTGGGGGGCTGGCATGCGTTGTTCCAAATTGTAGGTAATGTTCTATTTGTTGCAAACAGTCTTTTGCAATCTCTTTAATTTCTTCTTTTGTTTTTAAACCGAAAGGATGCGGGACTTCTAAAATTGGCAAAGCGGGAACGCCCAAAGCTTTCGCTTGGGACCTGCCTAATTTGATAAAGGTGGACGAGCACAGTGCCATGCCTAATTTACCTTGCTTTGCTACTACTATACTGTCCTGGAGACTCCAGGAAGTACAGGACCCTCAGTCACCCGAGCCTGCGATAACCAGATCACATTCTTCAATCATTCTTTTAAGCATCTCTGCAGGAGCTGGTAAAGAAGCAGCATTTTTTCTTTCACGAATAATTTTTTTAACACCTAAGCGATTCAGTAACAAAATCTCTAATTCATCTGCCAAAAAATTAAAGTTTGGTTTTGAATTATCGATAAAGCCGACCGTTTGAATCTGATGTTCATAGGCTTTATTTTCAACTGGGATCGAAGAGTCTTTTTTAATCGCTGTGGGATTAAATAATGTAATAGTGGTTGGCATGAGCATTCCTTACTTGTTTAATCTATTTGAATTTTTGCATAGGCGATGGTTTTAGTCCATCGGTCGATTTCACCACGAATAAATTGTTCGGTAGCACTGGGTGATAAATTTAAAATATCGATGCCTTGCTCTTTGAAAGTTTTGATGGTTTCTGGTTGCTGCAAGGCTTTCGTAGCAGCTTCTAAAATGACTTGTTGCATGCCTACAGGAACTTTGGCTTGAGCCATTAGCGCGTACCATAGGGAGGCCTGATACTCTGGATAGCCACTTTCAGCCACTGTTGGAAGATCCGAAGCAATTCCAGAGCGCTTCGGACTTGTCATGGCAAGAGCTTGCAATTTACCACTTTTTACAAAGGGTAAAACTGGAATAGGACTAGTACAAAGTAATTGAATTTGACCGCTTAATAAATCATTTAAGGCCGGACCTGTGCCTTTGTAAGGCGTATGAATTAAATCAATACCTGCCATAAATTTAAAAAGTTCAACCGCTAAATGTCCGCCCGATCCAGGACCTGCAGATCCATAATAAATGGGCATGGTTGCTGCTTTAGCCACTAGTTCTTGAATGGTTTTTACTTTTAGAGATGGGTGCGCTACCCAAATGAGTGGCGTACTACCTACTAAAGTAATCGGGGCAAAATCTTTGATCGTGTCGTAGGGCAGTGGCCTTTTAAAGCCTGGGTTGATGCCGTGCGTAGTGCTCGCAAAAAATAGAGTATAGCCGTCGGGCTTTGCTTTAGCAGCAGCGTCCGTTGCAATCATTTGTGCACCACCACCTTTATTATCAATAATAATGGGTTGCTGAAGTGCATTCCCAAGAGAAGGTGCAAAGAGCCGAGCAATAATATCCCCAGCGCCCCCAGGTGGGTAAGGAACGATGAGATGCACAGGAAAACGATGTTTATAAACCTCTTGTGCAAAGGTTTTTAGACTCAGCAATGGAGTACACACACTTGCAAAAATCCATTTAGTAAAAGATCTTTTATCTAAATTCATGGTTGACTCGTCTCGTTATTTTCTTATTTCTAGTCATGCTAGTAATTGTTCATACTAGTGTATCTGCAAATTGACTGAAATTGAATTTCGTTTTAATGTATACAATTGTACACATTAAATGGTGTGTGGAATTTAGACATTAAAACAAGATTAAGAGACAGGGTTTCAACATGAATCAACAATTTGATGTGGTTGTGATAGGCGAGGGCGTTGCTGGCTTGAGTGTTACTCTTAAGCTTGCCAAAAAAGGTCTAAAAGTTGCTGTTTTCGAAGGTTATACTTTTGGTGGTCTGGTACTCACGATTAACCAACTCGATCCTCATCCTGAAGGAGAGGTGTCATCAGGAGCAGATTTTGCATCCAATTTCTTGATGGAGATTATGGACTTAGAAGTAGAGCGGTATGCAGAATTTGTAAACAGCATTGAAAAATTAGATGCTAGTTATCTAGTAATCAGCGATAGTATGCAAGTAGAGGCTAAACATGTTGTGATTGCTAGCGGTGCGAAATTAAAGTCATTAGGTATTTCTGGAGAAATCGAGTTTGAAGGTCGCGGGGTCTCACATTGTGCTGATTGTGATGGTGCATTTTTCATCGGCAACGAGGTAGTCGTTGTTGGTGGTGGAGATTCAGCGATGCAAGAAGCCCTCATCCTTGCGGAGTATGCCAGTAAGGTAACTATGCTGATTCGTGGAAATGAACTAAGTGGTGGTAGCGCCCTCAGAAGCAAAGTCTTAGCTAAACAAAATATTGAACAGTGTTATCAAACTATCATCTTAGAAATTTTAGGTGATCAAGGGGTTCACTCTGTGCTGACACAATCCTTATCCGATCAATCCCAAAAAACATTACTTTGTCAGGGAGTTTTTCCATTCATCGGTTTAGAAGCGAATACGAATTTTTTACCTACAGAGATTCAATTGGATGGCGATAGTCGAGTTTTGACAAATGAAAAGTTATGTTCAACGCTGCCCAATATTTGGGCCATTGGGGCCGTTCGTGCTGGTGGTAATGGCCTCTTATCAGATGCTATAGAAGATGCCAACTTGGTTTTTAAAAATATTATTAGTCAATAAAAACAATAATTTAAAAATAATTTATTTGAGATTACATACAATTGTATACAATGGTATGTAATAATTATTTAAAGTAACTGGAGACACAATTGAGTCACGATTCACGAGAGAACCCTTATACCAAAGGTATTGCAGAATTCGTTAGTAACTTACAAGCGAAAGATATTCCTTCCGAAGTTTCACAAAGAATTAAGATGCTGATTTTAGATTCAATTGGCTGTAGTTTGTACGGACAAAAATTAGAATGGATCCAAATTCTTCAAAACACTTTAGCAAGTGTGGATGAATCGAAAGTGGCCAATATTTGGGGAACTAATAAGTACTTGTCCTTACCCCATTCGGTTTTAGTAAACGGTACACAAATTCAAGGCTTTGAGTTAGATGACGTACATCGTCAAGGTGTTCTTCACGTTGGAGCTGTGGTCTTGCCAGGATTGCTCGGAATTGTTGAAACCCAAAAATCGATGAGCGGCTTAGATTTTTTAACGGCCGCTGTTGCTGGTTACGAAATTGGTCCACGAGTTGGAATTTGTATGGGGCAAGAACATATTGCTCAGGGTTGGCACTCTGGGGCGACGGTTGGTGTCTTTTCTTCGGCGGCTGGTTCTGCGAGAGCACTCGGTCTTAATACCCAACAAACAATTCATGCCCTTGGTATTGCTGGGACGCAAGCAGCTGGGTTAATGGCTGCGCAATACGGCGCTATGGTAAAGAGAATGCATGCTGGTCGTTCCGCACAAAGTGGACTATACGGGGCACTCCTAGCTAAAAATGGTTTTACTGGCATTGAAAATGTGTTAGAAAGTGAGTACGGTGGGTATTGCACAACCTTCTCTCGTTCTCAGGACCGTTTTGACCTAGCCCAACTGACAGCGGGTTTTGGTGAGGTTTGGCAAACGATGGGGATTGCACTCAAGTTCTATTCTTGTGTTGGCAGTAATCACACGACATTAGATGCGATTCGTATCATGCAACAACAACGTCCTTTTGGTCCTGATGACATTGATGAAATTGTTGTGCGTGGCTCACAAGTGACCATGGATCACGTTGGTTGGAAATATATCCCACAGGGCTTAACTTCAGCTCAACTCAATTTACCGTATTGCGTCGCAACTCTATTATTAGAGGGTGAATGTTTTGTTGATGAATTCACAGACGCAATGGTCGCGGATCCAACTCGCATGGCTCTTTCCGAAAAAGTGCGAGTAGAACATGATGATGCGATAACCAAGCAAGGCTCTAAGTTTAGACATAAGGTGCATGTCGAAGTGAAATTAAAAGACGGTACTAAATTAAATGCTACGGTTGAGTCTGGGCGGGGAAGTGAGCATAACTTTGCAAGTGAAGCAGATATCGTTAATAAATTTATGTTGTTAGCTACCAAAGCTTTACCGAAGTCTCAGGCCGAAGAACTCTGTGACAAGATACTTCACCTTGAGAAATTGGCAGATGCAAAAGCAGTCACTTCTTTGTTAGCGATCAGGTAAGGCAAAGAGCTAATGACGGCCTCTCAAACTCTCGCACAATTTTGTTTAGAACACAAACTCTCAACCATTCCGAATGAGGTCAAGGAGATGGCAAAAGCCGTGATTGTCGATACGGTCGGAGTGGCTACTTATGGTAGTCAATTTGCGTGGAGTCAATCTATAGCAAGATACGCTTCAGCAGTTGGTGGTCATGGCAAGAGTCGCGTTTTTGGGCTGGCAAATGTGCGCTTGCAAGCGCCCTTTGCAGGTCTGGCAAATGGTTCATTTACTCATGCTTTTGAGCAAGATAGTTTACGCAAACCTGGCGCCGGTGTTCACCCTGGCGCGACCATTGTGGCACCTGCTTTTGCAGTGGCGGAAGAAGTTGGCGCTTCGGGTAGTGAACTAATGCATGCGGTCATCATGGCTTGTGAGGTCATGTTTCGGATTGGTGCTGCATCGCTTCATACGAGTGAGAAAAAAGGTTTTCATGCACCTGGGTTAACAGGACCTTACGGGAGTGCAATCGCTGCAGGAATTTTAATGAAACTGAATGCGCAGCAAATTACAGCAGCTTTAGGCATTGCTGGCTCCATGTCCTCAGGTCTATTAGCCTTTACCAAGGCGCAGCAGGGAGCTGATGTAAAGCGCTTACACCTTGGCCGAGCTGCCGAAGCTGGTATTGTGGCAGCAAGACTTGCCCAAGAGGGTTTAGATGGTCCTGAAAATATTTTAGATGGTCATTTTGGATTTTTAGAAAGCTATTGTGGTGATTCGAATCCTGAACTCTTGACGAAAGATTTAGGTACTGCTTGGGAAACAAATAAAATCTGTTTAAAAGCATTTCCTTGTCATGTGACATCGCACACCTCTATCGAATCACTGCGCTTATTGATGCAAGAACATTTATTTGATGCGTCTGAAGTGAGTAATATTGAAATTGAAGTGTCTGATAAAGTATTGAGTCACCATGTCATTCGACAACCTAACGATATTAAACAAGCGCAATATAGCTTGCCGTTCTGTGTGGCCTGGGCTTTGTACCGAGACCCCTATCAACCAGAAAATATGAATACGTCGATATTAAGTGATGCCTCCATTACGAAGATGAGTCAGGCTATCACATTAACTCCGTTTAACACTCCAAATAAAAAGAATTCTGCTTGGTCTTCACTCCTAAGGATTACTTTGCAATCTGGCAAAGTGATAGAGAGATGGTCAGATGAGTTTACCGGTTCGCCGTCTAAACCATTAAGTGGGGACGGTTTAAAAAATAGATTTTTTCAGTTGACTGGGCATGGAAATCTACAAACCAAAGAGCTTTGGTGGGAGAGTTTAAATCATCTTGATCAGGTGCAGGACTTGACTCAACTTCCAGATTTAATTTATCAACAGAAAAGTTAATAAGATGAATTCGGATAGAAGAAAATTTACTGAACTGATGGCCTTAGCAAGTGCTTACGGCGTTGCACCGCAGTTATTTGCACAGTCTAATTTGGCAGATAGTTATCCTAAAAAACCAATTCGTATCTTATGTCCCTTTGCACCAGCGGGTGGTGTGGATATTACCGCTAGATCTGTTGCGCAGCAATTAACCCAAGCTTGGGGTCAAACTGTTATTGTGGATAATAAACCTGGTGCTAATGGGACGATTGCGGTTGAGATGGCCGTGCAGGCTCCACCAGATGGTTATACCTTGACGATGATTTCTTCTAGTCACGCGGTCAATTCAACGTTGTTAAAAAATCAAAGTTACGACCTCATCAAGGATTTGGCGCCGATTACGCAAATGACAAGACAACCTTATGTTCTCGTTATTAATCCTAATTTGCCAGTCAATAATGTGACTGAGTTATTAGCCTATGCCAAGAAAAATGGAAAAACCTTAACCTATGGCTCCTCGGGTATTGGTGGTTTTAGTCACTTAGCTGGCGGATTATTTAGCTTATCGACTAAAACAGAAATGCTCCATATCCCTTATAAAGGTGGCTCTCTCGCTATGAATGATGTGATTAGTGGGCAAATAGATATGTTGTTCTCTACTATCTTGCAATCGCATGGACATATTAATACTGGTCGCTTGCGTCCTTTAGCGGTTACCACACCACAACGTTCTCCATCTTTGCCAGATATACCAACCATGCAAGAGGCAGGCATTAAAGATTATGAAGTACAAGGTTGGTACGGCATTGTGGCATCAGCAAAAGTGCCAAGTCCAATTGTGAATAAGCTGAATAAAGAAATCGTACAAATTTTAAAAACTCAAGATGTCGCCCAACGTCTCCAAACCGATGGCTCAGTTGCGGTTGGGAGTTCTCAAGAAGAGTTTGGAGAATTCATCAAATCTCAAGTAGCAAAGTGGCGAACTGTGATTAATGCGTTAAAAATTCAAATATAAAAGTATTGAGGAAGATAGATGTCCATTGGAAATTTTTTTGCAAACAAGGTTACAGAACTCGAATTTAAAGAGCTTAGTTCTGAGATGCTGCACTGGGCCAAGGTTGGTATTTTAGACACGGTAGGAGTTACTCTTGCTGGAGCAAATGAGCCTTGCGCTACTATTCTCTCAGAGGTTTTAATGGGGTCTTCTGGTCCTGCGGTGGTCTTTGGCTCCAATCGGAGTTGCTCAGCCCTTGACGCCGCATTGATTAATGGCACGGCCTCGCACGCTCTGGATTTTGATGACTGCAATAACACGATGGGCGGTCATCCCTCTGTGCCTATTTTGCCCGCATTATTTGCACTAGCAGATGAGATCAAAGTGAGTGGTAAAGATTTTATTACGGCTTACATAGCAGGTTTTGAAGTAGAAACAAAATTAGCGATGATGGTGAACTTTCATCATTACTCAAAAGGCTGGCATCCTACTACTACCTTAGGTGTTTTTGGGTCTGCTGCTGCTTGTTCAAAATTACTTAAGCTCACCCAAGAACAAACAAAGGTTGCTTTAGCGATTGCGGCTTCTGGTGCTTCAGGCTTGAAAGCGAACTTTGGCAGTATGACGAAGCCTATGCATATTGGACGTTGCGCTAGAGAAGGTTTGTTAGCGGCGAAGTTAGCAAAGCAGGGTTTTACCGCTAATGTGGTTGATGTATTTGAACATCCTCAAGGATTTCTTGAAGTTTATAACGGTGCCGGTAACTATGATATTGAGAAAGGCTTACAGGCCTGGGGTGCACCTTTTGATATTGTAAAGCCAGGGATTGCGATTAAACAGTACCCTTGTTGCGGTAGTACACACCCTGCGATAGACTGCGCAATCGAGCTCTTTCAAGCTCAACAAATTAATGTTGATGAGATTGAGTTAGTCAATATTTGGATTCATGAACGCCGTTTAAAACATACCAATCGACCTTTACCGAAAAGTGAGTTAGATGCCAAATTTAGCGTTCAATATGTAGTTGCCAGAGCATTAACGGACGGTTGTGTTGCGATAGAACATTTTGAAGAGTCACAGTATTCTGATCCAAAGATTCTGAGTTTGATGCAAAAAATAAAAGCCGCACCATATAGTGATGAACAGTTTTCGCCAGAAAATCATTTTGGTGGAGAGGTTCGTATTCAATTAAAAGACGGTAGAGTCTTTGAAGAAAAAGTCCAAGAGCCTCTTGGCAGAACTTCTGATAATCCTTTGCCAAAGGATCGTCTCCAAGCAAAGTTTGAACTGTGTGCAAGACGTGTGCTTGCTCAAGATGCGATTACTCAAGCGTATGAATTAATCACCGAATTTGAATCACTTGAAGATATAAGAGATTTAACTTTATTACTAAAAATTAATTAAATAGGAAAAATAGAATGAGCGAAAATAAATATGATGTAATCGTTGTTGGTAAGGGTAATGCCGCATTATGTAGCGCCTTATCTGCTAGAGATACTGGTGCTAAGGTTTTGATGATTGAAGCAGCAAGTCGTGATGAACATGGTGGTAATAGTCGTTTTGCCGGTGGTGTCATGCGCTTTGCGTATGAGACAGTAGAAGACTTATTAAAAGTTACCGACATTACTGAAAAAGAAATCGCTGAAACCGATTTCGGCACGAACACAACAGACGAGTATTTTGATGACTTGTTTCGTTTAACGCAGTTTCGTACGGATCCTGAGTTATCAGAAATTTTAGTTCGCCAAAGTCTTGAAACGATGGTTTGGCTTCGTAGTAAAGGCGTTCGTTTTGTACCTAATTTTGGTCGGCAATCTGCTTTAGTCGATGGTAGAAGAAAGTTTTTTGGCCGTCTCCCAATTGAAGTTTCTGGTGGTGGCGCTGGTTTAGTTGATTTTTTAGATAAGACTGCGCAACAAGAGCAAATTGAAGTGGTTTACGACACACGAGTGAACTCATTAATTTTTGACGGCGTCAAAGTTACTGGAGTTAGAGCGCAATCTGGAGACCAATTAGTTGAGTATCATGCAAAGTCTGTGATTCTAGCTTGTGGCGGTTTTGAGGCAAATCCAGAAATGAGAACACGATATCTTGGCCCAGGTTGGGAACTTGCTAAAGTCAGAGGTACACGCTTTAATCAGGGTGATGGTCTAAAAATGGCTTTAGATATCGGCGCGGCTCCCTATGGTAACTGGTCGGGATGTCATGCAACTGGATGGGATCGTAACGCACCTGAATATGGTGACGTGAATGTAGGTGATAAATTCCAAAAGCATAGTTATATCTTCGGACTTCTCATTAATGCAGAAGGTCGTCGCTTTGTGGATGAGGGGGCAGACTTCCACTCATTTACTTATGCAAAATACGGCGGAGAAGTATTGAAGCAAACAGGTCAGTTTGCTTGGCAAGTTTTTGACTCAAAAGTCAAAGATATTCTTCGTAATGAATATCGGATTAAGTTTGTAACTAAGGTTACTGGGAATACTTTAGAAGAGCTTTCAGAAAAATTAGAGGGTGTAAACGCCAAGGAATTTTTAAATACCGTCAATGCCTATAACGCAAATGTTAATCACGATGTGAAGTTTAACCATACAGTTCTTGATGGTAAAGGCACAGAAAATATCTATCCGCCGAAGACTAATTGGGCGCAAGCACTCGACACGGGTCCTTTTGAAGCGTATCAGACAACTTGCGGTATTACCTTTACTTTTGGGGGGTTAAGAACCGTTGCTGATTCTGGGCAAGTGTTGAATGTGCACCTTAAACCGATTGAAGGATTATATTGCGCTGGTGAGATGGTTGGAGGTATTTTCTATTTCAATTACCCAAGTGGTACAGGACTTGTTTCAGGATCAATCTTTGGACGGATTGCTGGAACTTCTGCAGGTAAGGCAGCATTAGAAAACTAATGGCATCTATCAAACCTTCTATCGCATCAGAACATCAGCCCAAGGGGGCTGATGTAAAAAAATCAATAAAAAAAAGATCTTCTAAAGAAGATTCAACCTCGCTGAGTGAACAGGCCTATCAAGCGATTCGAAGGGCGATTCGGCAACGTCGTTTTAGAAGTGGTGATCGATTAAGAGAAAATGAATTAGCTGAAATGTTGGGATTTTCTAGGACGCCGGTTAGGGAGGCTTTAGCAAGACTTCAGGTAGAGGGTTTGGCAGCAGAAAATGGTCAACGTGGTTTTATGATTGTAGAGTTTGATCACGTCATCGTCACCGAGCTCTTTGTAATGCGTGAAGTACTCGAGGGAACGGCTGCAAAATTAGCGACTCGTAATGCACAAGATACAGAAATTTCTTGGATTCGTTACTTACATGACCAATATTCTGATTTAATTAATTCTGGAAAGCCAGCGCATTTGATTACTGAAAAAAATCGTCAGTTTCATGAAGCACTTTCTTTATGTGCACATAATCGATTTTTATTACGGATGTTAGAGCCTATCCATGATGCTTTAGGATTATTAGGTGAGTCGAATTTGATTGATCAAAAACGTGTGCAAGATAATTTGCATGATCACGAGCAAATCGTTAAGGCTTTGGAGTCAAGAGATGCGAACTTGGCTGAAGAGTCTGCTAAAAAACACATTCAAAATGCTTATGCCTTCCGCATTAAAAGAATGTTTGAAGATTCTCATGATGAATAAAGTTAATAAATGATTTGTATTCTTTGCAGCGTAATCAAACTATTTTGAAGATGTCTAACTAAGCGAATGCACACTAGTAATCAACAATCAGAAAACCCGATGGCAAAATTGCCGTCAGTAGACTATTTAATCCAACATCCAGCGTCGCGTAAGCTGCAAGATGTCTACGGGATCACTGAGCTGACTAAAGCAATTCGCATCATTCTTCAAGAAGTGCGTCAAGCATTGATGAGTCAAGCAACCGCGCCGTTCCTGTCTGAGGAAAGTCTTTTAAGTCAAATTGAGCAGAGGTTAGTCCAGCGTGCTGAAAAAAAAGTAAAAGCTGTTCTAAATTTAACCGGGACGGTATTGCATACGAACTTAGGACGGGCAGTTCTTCCAAAGGAGGCGGTGGATGCATTAACCCTAGCTGCTTCAGAAGCTTGTATTTTGGAATATGATTTGGGCGAGGGAAAGCGTGGTGACCGCGATCAACTAGTAGAAAGCCTTTTGTGTGAATTAACTGGAGCAGAAGCTGCTACGGTTGTTAACAATAATGCTGCTGCTGTATTTTTATTACTACACGCCTTATCAGAAAAAAAAGAAACTATTATTTCTAGAGGTGAGCTCATTGAGATTGGTGGATCCTTTCGGATTCCTGACATTATGAAGAGAGCGGGTGCAAAACTTGTGGAAGTAGGGACGACTAATCGTACCCATGCCAAAGATTTTATAGAGGGGATTACACCTAAAACTGCCATGATTATGAAAGTGCACACCAGTAATTATGCGGTGCAGGGCTTTACTGCGTATGTGGAAGATGAAGTGTTAGCACAAATTGCAAAAGATCACGACATTGCTTATGTAGTAGATTTAGGCTCCGGGAGCTTAGTTGATATGTCTCTTTTTGGATTACCTAAAGAACCTTTACCAATGGATGCCATAAAAAGTGGCGCTCATCTCGTCACTTTTAGTGGTGATAAATTACTAGGTGGTCCTCAATGCGGCATGATTGTTGGTAGTAAAGAGTTGATTGCTAAAATTAAAAAAAATCCTCTCAAGCGGATGTTGCGCGTTAGTAAATTAACACTTGCTGCATTAGAGGCCGTTCTTCATTTGTATCGTAATCCTGCCCGATTGCCCGAAAAATTAACTGTATTAAGACAGTTAACCAGGAAGAGAGAAGATATCTCGGCTCAGGCATCACGGCTGGTAAGTCACTTGGAGGGTAATTTTGTTGACAGCAATTTAGCCATTAGCTCTCAAGATGTGATGTCTCAAATTGGCTCTGGTTCCCTACCCATTGATCTTTTGCCATCTTGCGCATTAGTGATTTCAGGAAAAAATAAAAGTGCTCAAAAAATAGTACCTCGAATCGAAAAGTTACTCCGCAAAGCCCCAGTGCCTGTGATTGGGAGAATCAAAGAGCAACAATTAATTCTTGATTTACGTTGTTTACGAGAAAATCAAGAAGAGATCCTGATGTCAGCAATTCGTAACACTCTAATAGAAATCTCTTGAGTAGATGATTATCGGAACAGCCGGTCACATTGACCATGGTAAAACATCTCTGGTTAAATTACTGACGGGGATAGATACAGATAGACTTCCCGAAGAAAAGAAGCGGGGTATTACGATTGATTTAGGCTTTGCCTACACTCAAGGTAAGAATGATGCGATGGTTGGTTTTGTGGACGTGCCTGGTCACGAAAAATTCGTTCATACCATGGTTGCAGGAGCCGTTGGCATGGATTATGGCTTACTCGTGATTGCGGCAGATGACGGCATCATGCCTCAAACTATAGAGCATTTAAGAATTCTGGAACTATTAGGGGTGAGCGATATTTGTGTTGCTATTACCAAAATTGACATGGTAGATCAGCAACAAATCAATACGGTTCAACTAGAAGTAGAAAATTTGCTTACTCAAACAATATATCTTGGTACAAAGATTTTTAAGGTATCTAATACTACGCAAGAGGGCGTGGCGATTTTAAAAGATCATTTATTTAATTTGTCTTTATCAAATCAAAACAATAGTCCCTATTTTCGATTGGCTATTGATCGGGTCTTTATCTCAAAAGGCATGGGTGTCACGGTTACGGGAGCGATACAGGCTGGGGAGATTGCTCTTGGTGATCAACTACTACTGATGCCACAAGGGATACCTGTGAAGGTACGATCGATTCATGCGCAAAGTCAAAGTGTTGATCATGCAACTTTTGGCAGTCGTTGTGGAATCGTGCTCAGCGGAGTCGATTTAGAAAAAGTGCAGCGAGGAGATTGGTTAGTTGCTAAAGAATTAAACCAAGAAGTTGATCGCTTTGATGCTCTGATTAAAATGCCAATCGATGCAAAGCAAAAAATTAGAGACGGTGAAATTTTATTGTTACATCACGGTACTGATCACACGAGTGCAAGGTTAATCTTATTAGATTCCAAAGAAGTTGCTGCAGGCCAATCTGCCATGGCCCAATTGGTTTTGCAAAAACCTCTCTCCATGTGTTGGAGTGATCGTTTTATTTTGCGAGATATGAGTGCTAGATATTCGTTGGCTGGCGGCCAAGTATTGGATATTACTCCGCCACAACGTTCGAGAAAGACTATAGAGCGACTTCAGTTTTTAAACTTGTTAATGGGAGACCATTCACAAGAAGTATTTAAAGCCATTATCAAATCATCTAAGATCCCTGTGTCACTGGATCATTGGGTAAAGTCGATGAATCAATCACCTCTTTTATTAAAAGAAGCAGCAAAAGATATTAATGCAGATGAAATCGTTTCAAGCCAACAGACTTTTTACATTGATGATGACTTGTTGAAAAAAATCGAAATAGCAATTGTTGAGTATCTTCAAGTGGATGAAAAAATGGTTGGGATCGATCAGCTTAGGGGATTATTTAAGCCAAGAATGGATTTAAAACTATTTAAAGTTTTATTAGATGAACTCATTCAGTTAAAAAAAATATTTATGATGGGCTCAAAATATACTTTGAGTATTCAAGGCATTACTTTTTCTGAATCAGAAAAAATTGTTTGGGATAAAGCAGTTTTAAAATTACGAAGTGAGAATTTTAATCCACCACTAATGCGCGACATTGCGAAGGATTTAAAGATTCCGGAAGTGATTTTGAAGAATGTATTTAAAAAAGCCACTCAACAGCAGCTCTTGGTTTGGGTGGGGAGTGATATTTATTATTTGTTTAGCACCATGAAGGAAATGGCATCGATTCTCCAAAATCTATTCGATACTCAACAACAAATTACTGTGGTGGAGTTTAGAAATCGTTTGCAGATTGGTCGGAACCGAGTAGTTTTAATTATTGAAGCATTTGATAAGATAGGATTTACCCTTCGGATAGTTAGAAAAGATCCCAAGAGTGGCGAAGTACACGATTTTAGAATTATCAAAAATCAGAAGGTGTTTATGTAATGCAGTATGGAAAAGTGTCGATCCCGGGTGGGACGTCCAGACTTCAAATCTGGGAAGGGCTGTAGAACAGTCCTTGGTGGGTTCGACTCCCATACTTTTCCGCCAATAATGGCTTACTCTGGTAATTTAATTCGCGCTTTGTCAGCCACGTTTTTCCAAAGTAATAAATCATCATTTAATAATTTAGTCAATTCCTCAGAGGTTGAACCAGTAGGGGTAACTTGGATGCTTTCCATTTGCTTAATAATTTCTGGCATAGCAACGACTTGATTGATTTCTTTTTCTAGAATTTTGATGATATTGCTAGGGGTACCAGCCGGCGCAAACAGACCCGCCCAATAGTTAAATTCCACTTGGGGAAATCCTAGTTCGCGCATCGTGGGCACTTGCGGTAGGCTTGATAATCTTTTAGGCGAAGTAACTGCTAAAGCTTTGACTCTGCCTGAAGTTAAGCTAGGTATTACGGGACCAGTGTCTACTAATGAAAATAATAAATCACCACTTGCTACGGCTACAACTGTTTCACTAGTACTTTTATATTGAATAAATTCCCCAGGGATATCCGTACTTAATTTGAAGAGTTCGGTAGCAAACTGAAAGGCTGGACCTGATCCACCATAGTTGGATGCCTTCGGATTAGATTTAGCATAATTGACTAAATCGCTTACATTTTTGAAGGGCTGTTTTGTGTTGACGGCTAAGACCAGTGGGAAGGTTGAAACGAGTGAAATGGGGGTAAAGTCTTTCGTTGGTGAGTAACGAATTTTAGGCACAAGGATGGGATTAAACACCATATTGCCAATCGGGGCCATGATGATGTGATATCCATCGGCCGGACTTTTAGCGACAAATTCTGTGGCTATCATGCCAGATGCACCCACTTTATTTTCAATAATGACAGGTTGACCAAGATCAGTTGACATTTTTTGACCTATCATGCGTGCCAAAGTATCCATCCCACCACCTGCGCTTTGACCAACATAAATATGAATTGGTTTATTCGGATAGTTCTGAGCAAAGGCTTGGTGAGTAAACAAAAAAATAAAAAAACAAATGATTTTCAGTTGAATAGGCTTGTTCGTTTTCATTGTTATCCTTTTTAAATGAGTTCAATCAGTTGTCTTGGAAATTGATGTAAGCGTTGATTTTCTGTTTCACCAATCAGGAAGGTGTCACAACTCCAACTATAAGTTTGGTCTGTTACATAGGTGGGATGTGCTGCGATCACCATATTGGCAGCAATAGGCATTGTTTCATCAAACCGGACGAGTGGTCTTTCTACCATGTCATAGCCTTGACCATGACAATGCAGTCTAGACTCTGGAGGGCGTCCATGGTCTTTCATAAACTGATTATAAGTTTCCCAAATCTCTTTGGAGTTTGCACCTGGCCTTAAAAGGCTAAGAGTAAAATCCTGCGCCTCAATTACAAACTCGTACTCTTCTTTCATGACAGCCGATGCTGCACCTAATATGCAGGTTCTACCCAGTTCTGTATAAAAACCACCAGCTCCACTGTTTTCAATCAGGATCGTAAATTGATCACCTTCCTGAATGACGCGGTTTTGTAAATGTCGATTACCAAATACTGGCACGCTACCTATCGGGCCTGAAGCACATAAAAAGAGACCTTGTTCGCTTCCAAAGCGATGGCCTACATGTTCTGCTATCGAAGCAAGTTCTAGATCCCGCATCCCTGGTTTGATCGATGCAAAGACGGCTTGCATGGCGGCATCTTGCATCGCTGCGGTTTTTCTGATGAGAGATATTTCTTCTGGACTTTTGATTGCTTTGATTTGATCGACTAGTTCAGAAGCATCGATAAACTCAGATTTTGAGTGCGTGCCTTTTTGTAAAGTATTGACTAAGGCATAGGAAATCGCTCCGGTGCCCAGTAAACCAATTTTGCCACCAACATAAGGGGCTAAGGCTTTTTCAGCGAGTTGCCCGTCATAGGCCGCACTAAAGTGAGCTGAGGCATAACTTGGGACGGTCATGAACTGTCCTACGCCACGTCGCAACAGATCGCCATCTTCAGCAAAGGTTCTAACATTATTAAAGGGGCCCTGACCGATGACTGTCATTCTTTCGTGTAAGGGGAAAATGACCGTCGCTACATAGCCATTTGTCGCAGGGATATCGGTGAAATACTTTACATACCCACCCATAAAGTCATTGTTGGCTTGCATTACAAGGACATCAATTTTTTGTTTTGCCATTTCAGTGCGAACAGCAGTCCATCTGCGTTCGAGTTCTTGGGTAGAGATGGGAGTGTTGATTCTATCTGTTACGTTAACCATTTTGGGATTCCTATGCGTTTATTGGGACAAGCGAACAATGTTTTTCATGGCTGAAAAATCATTCTTCAAATATTGTTGAATGTTATGAATCAAAATAGGCAGTGCGTGATCAACGTACTCATCATAAAAACCACCGAGATGAGGTGTCACTAACACATTGTCCATTGACCAAAAGGGATGTTCAGAGGGCAGTGGTTCTTCCTGAAAAACATCAAGCGCTGCTCCCGCGATTCGCTTGTTTTGAAGGCTGTTTAACAGTGCTGCTTCATCAACGACACCACCCCTAGCTAAATTAATTAAAAATGCACTTTTTTTCATGTTTGCAAGCACCTCTTGGTTGACGAGGTGGTGCGTTTGGGCAGAGTAGGGAGTGAGTAATACCAAATAGTCTGCGGCTTGGACAGCTTGATGTAGTTGCTCTTTTGGTAGTATCTCGTTAAACCCCTCAACGGTTCTGACAGCGGAGCTGACCCCAATGACATTCATGCCGAGCGCCTGACATTTCGGTGCTAGTGCACTAGCGATAATGCCTACCCCTAAAATCACAACGGTCTTACCATGAAGAACACTTGGTGCAATACTTCTGTTCCATTTTTTTTCAATTTGGTTTTTGATACTCCAAGATAAATTTCTGGCCAAAGCTAACATCGACATTAAAGCCGCTTCCGATACAGGAACACCGTGGATGCCGTACATGTTGGTGATCATGACATCACTTCTTAAAGAAGGACGATCCAAAATGCCGTCTACGCCAGAACCTAAGGCTTGAACCCATCTCAGACGCTTCGCATTTTGTAAAACCTCTTCAGACATCATGGGGCCAAAAGTAAGCAGTACTTCAGCTTCCTCGATAAATGGAGTTACTTTCGAGTAATGATCAGCCATTTGAATCTCTAAATTCGGAAAGGCCTCTTGAACGCCAGAAAGATATTGATGCCGAATTTTTTCGGGGAATGTGAGTAAAAACTGAAGTTTCGTGGTCATGAAAGGTATTTAATCAAGTGCTGTATGTGATGGAATAGCGATGCTGCGCCGGGTCTCTTTGATGGAATTATTTTTATTAGTGAAAGCATAACATTTTAAAAATCTTGCCTCTAATTTATCAATTTATGAAAATGATTGCAATTGCGCTAAAAAGGGTATAAATTAATCGATATCGATTAATTTATGATTGAAATCAATGATAATCTGCCGTCTTTCAACCATTCTCGGTGCCAAGCGCATCAAAGTAGCCGACGTGTGTCGAGCTACTGGTATTGCCAGAGCAACGATTGATCGATATTACTTTGACCGAGTCAATAGTTTCGATCGAGAGGTACTTTCCAAGTTATGTGATTACTTGCGTGTTGAGGTAAGTGACTTGATTGTCAAAGTTCCTCAGGGTGATTTATTCGATCAAATGGAGCAAATCCATGAATGAGCACGATATGAAGTTACTGATTAATGCTCAGGCATTAAAGCGAGTGTCGATTCACTATGGAGTAATGTCACAAGGATATATGGTAATTGCTGATGGTCGTGTCTTAGAAACATCCAAAGGGGAAACCCGAGAGTTCAAAACCTTGGATACTGCGGCCAAACTTTTATTTAAGATGGGTATAGCGGATTTCAGCGTGAAACTCAAGACATCTGTCTGAGGCTGTTTAGAACTTCCACAGTATTAGTAAATTTTGGCCTCTTTAATGAGGGCGTTGATAACTTACAAAATGTAATTAGTAACTATTTGGGCAATACCTTAACTGCGATAGGACCCCAAGTCGTTATCTCATTTAGAAAAAACTTATTAAATTCTTGTGTTGTCATAGGAGTAAATTCCATATCCTCAAACTCCAATTTTTCTTTGGCGGCGGGTGTTTGCATGGACTGATTAATCGCGGAATTTAATTTTTCTACAATACTACTTGGCATTCCAGCGGGACCTGAGACACTAAACCAAGTGGTAGACGTGAGTTTTGGATAACCTAATTCTTCAAAAGTTGGGGCTTTAGGAAAGTTAGCCATTCGTTTCGATGAGCTAACTGCGATTAAGCGCAGCTTGTTACCCATGACTAGCGTTTTTGCAGAGGTTAGTGTCATGATTCCAGCCGGCAATTGACCTCCCGCAATATCATTGACGACAGTACCGCCGCCCTTGTAACCCACATGAACTAGCGAGATATTATTAATTTCCGCAAAGTATTGACCAATAATATTGCCATGAGTCCCAATACCGGGGGAGCCATACACCATGCCATTTGGTTGAGATTTTGCATAGCTTACAAAACTTTTAAGATCCGTAATAGGTAAGTTTGGATTCACTACCATCGCCAAAGGAGGACCACCTAAAAAAGCAATGTGCGTGAAATCTTTAACGGGATCATATTTATTGGCATATTGAAATGGCGCAATAATATGCGATCCAATTCCTGAGATGACAAGTGTATAACCATCCGGCGCAGACTTTGCCACAAACTCTGATCCAATCGTCCCACCAGCGCCTGGTTTGTTTTCAACGATAAAAGTTTGGTTGAGTGATTTTGATAATTGGTTAGCAATAATTCTTGCTAAAGTATCGGAGCTACCAGCTGCTCCATATGGAACAATGATTTTTACAGGCTTATTTGGCCAAGTATTAGTAGTCTGTGCAAAGATGGACTGAGCGAAGAAAAGACATATAAGTAGTAAATTTTTCAAATGGATTCTCAAAGTCAAGTTCAGGCTTAAGCTTAGGCTGTGATGCAAACTAAGTTATTTTCAATAGTTACCGGATACGTCTTGAGTCGATCCGTACAGGGTGCAGAAACCACTTCTCCCGTTTTGATATTAAAGGAGCCATTATGAAAGTTACACTCCACAATATCATCTAAAATATAACTCTCTGATAGAGATCCAGGGCCGTGAGTACAGAGATCATCGGTTACAAAAAATTCACCCTCTACATTAAATACAGCAAGTACTAGCCCATTCTTTTCAACTTTGAGGGATTGACCTATTTCTACGTCAGACATATTACATAATTCAATTTTATTCAAATGCTTCTCTCTAAATATAAAAAATAAACAAAGCAACAAAAGTAACTAAAAATTATAGTTTAAGATAATGGTTATAAATATTGGGGTAAATATGCATCCCAACGATCATTGATGGAGATAAATTTGTTAAAAAAAGAACAAAACGACTTTCTTACCCAAACAGGTCCTGGCACACCGATGGGAGATTTGTTCAGAAGATATTGGCACCCTGCATTGCTAGCTGAAGAGTTGTCTGAACCGGACTGCCCACCTGTAAGGCTTGAGCTATTATCAGAAAAGATGTTAGCCTTTCGTGATTCAATTGGTCGCTTGGGTGTGATTGATGAGTTCTGTGCCCACCGAGGTGTCTCATTGTGGTTTGGTCGAAATGAAGAGAACGGTATTCGTTGCCCTTACCATGGTTGGAAATATGATGTGAATGGTAACTGTATCGAAATTCCGTCTGAACCAGAAGAGAGCAAACTGTGCGACCGAATTAAATTAAAGTCCTACTCACTCGTAGAGCGCGGTGGTGTCATTTGGATTTATATGGGGCCTCCTGAGCATCAACCTGAGTTGCCAGAATATGAATTTGCACTCGCTCCTCCTAAGCGAAGGTTTATTACTAAGCGTCTGCAAGAAACGAATTGGTTACAAGCTTTAGAAGGCGGAATTGACTCTAGTCATGTTACTTGGTTGCATGGTAAAAATTTAAATTCTGATCCACTATTTCAAGGATCTAAAGGTAATCAATATAACTTTGGTGATTTAAAACCTGTTTTTGAAGTAGTTGAATCCGAGGGGGGACTTTATATTGGTGTGCGAAGAAACGCCGAGGATGATCAGTATTATTGGCGCATTACGCAGTGGCTACTCCCTGCTTATACGATTATTCCGCCACGTGGCGATCATCCCATCCATGGACATTTTTGGGTGCCGATTAATGATCATCAGAACTGGGCCTGGAGCTTTGACTATCATCCTAATCGTGACTTGACTGATAAAGAAGTTCAAGCGATGAGTGAGGGGAAGGGTATTCACGTCCGTTATATTCCTGGTACTTTTATTCCACTTCAAAATAAATCAAATGACTACTTGATGGATCGTGCTGCTCAAAAAGCGGGCTTAAGCTTTAGTGGGATTGATGGTATTGCGATGCAGGATGCTTCATTGCAAGAAAGTATGGGCTCTATTCAGGACCGAACTAAAGAAAATTTAACTTCAACCGATAACGGTATTTTGCTTGCGCGTAGGCGTTTGTTAAATGCTGGAAAAGCACTGCTTGAAAAAGGACAAACGCCACCAGGATCAACCCCAGAATCGCAGCGCGTTCGCTCCGCAGCATTATTACTGCGACGTGATCAAAAGTTTCAGGAAGCGGCTGCTGATGCATTGATCGCAGTTCCAGGTAAACCCCACGTGACGGTTTAATCGATGACTACTTTTCAAGCTGCCGTTGCTTTAGCTGCAAACCATATCGAAATTCAGGAGTTTGATAAGCCTAATATACTTCCAGAATCCGGCCTACTTAAAGTTGCCGCAACGGGAGTGTGTGGAAGCGATTGGGGCTACTATCAAAATTTACCTGCTAGTCGTGGCCCATTAATTTTAGGGCATGAAACAGTTGGTTATATTGAATCAATGGGCTCTTTGGCAAAAGAGAAATGGCGACTAAAAGAGGGTGATCTCGTTGCACTTGAAGAGTACATCCCTTGCGGAACTTGTCATGCCTGTCGCAGTGGTGATTTTCGCTTATGTGATGCAACCGATTGGCGACTTGGTGGAATGCGTTACGGGGCCACTGGTCTTAATGTCGCTCCTGGATTTTGGGGTGGCTATAGCCATTATCAGTACCTTCATCTCAACACTGTTTTTCATAAAGTTCCTGATGGTTTAAGTGCCCGTCACGCGGCTTTGGCATTACCTATCTCGAACGGGATTGAATGGACTTATTTGCAAGGAGGAGCCGGGCCTGGTCAAACTGTAGTTATTCAAGGACCAGGGCAACAGGGCCTCGCCTGTGTTGTTGCAGCGAAGGCTGCAGGAGCAAATAAAATTATTATTACTGGTTTAGCTAACGATACTGACCGAAAGCGTTTAGCCTTAGCAATAAAATTAGGTGCTGATCACACTATCGAACTGGGAGGGACGGATCTTGTTCAAACAGTAAAAGATCTTACTGGTGGACTAATGGCCGATTTAGTGATTGATTGCGCTTCAGGCGGAACAGATTCGGTGATTTCTGCGGTTGCTTTAGCTAGAAAAAAAGGTATGGTGATTTTAGGTGGTCAAAAAAGAAAAAAGATTCCTGAATTTGATAGTGATCAAATTATTGCTAAATTTTTAACAGTTAAAGGGATGCGTGGCCATAGTTATGAATCCGTTGAATTAGCTTTGCAACTCATACAAAGTGATAAATATGCTGTTAAAGAAATGAGTACCCATTTACTGGGCTTAAAGGATACGGATTTGGCCCTCAATAGCCTAGTTGGCAAAGGTGTCAAAGAACCAATCCATATGGTCATCGACCCCAATTTAGAAACAACCCAATCTTAGGAAAAAATAATGAATCGTTTACCTTTAAATTTTGCTTGCTGGGATTATGATCGCATGCGTCCATTAATGGATGGTCGAGTCCAAGTTGATGGCGTAGCACTAAACTTTTTAAATCTGCCGGTTGAAGAAACCTTTTTCAGAATGGCAAGGTATCGTGAGTTTGAAGTGTCCGAAATGTCACTTTCTTCTTACTGTATTTCTCTATCTAAGCCTGAAAAACCTTTTATTGCAATCCCCGTTTACCCATCAAGATTTTTTAGACACTCTTGTATTTATGTCAATGCCAATAGTGGCATTAAAACACCCAAAGATTTGATTGGTAAAAGAATTGCCAGCCCTGAATATCAGATGACAGCCCCAGTTTGGATTCGTGGTATTTTGTCTGACCATTATGGTGTTCCTGTTGATGCTCAACCTTATTTATTTGGTGGCGAAGAAGAAACAGGACGGATTGAAAAAATCAAATTGACCTTGCCTGACAATTTCAAAGTGAGTCCAATTGGGCCGGATCAAACACTTTCTCAAATGCTATATGACGGAGAGTTAGATGCCTTGTATACCGCTCGGATGCCTTCGACCTATTTAAAAGGTGATGGTAAAGTACTGCGCTTGTTTGAAAATTATGAAGAGGTAGAGCGTAACTATTTCCTCGAAACAGAAATTTTTCCGATCATGCATGTGGTGGTGATTCGTCGGGATGTTTATGAAGCCAATCGCTGGGTTGCTCAATCACTGATGAAAGCATTTTTGGAAGCCAAAAAGATTGCCTATCATGATTTGTATGAGACCGCAGCTCTCAAAACGATGCTGCCATGGTTAACGGCTCACGTTGAAGATGCAAAAAAACTATTTGGAGATGATTGGTGGTCCTATGGCCTAGAGGGAAATATGAAGGCCCTAGAGACGTTTACGCGTTATCACCATGAGCAAGGTTTATCACCCCAAAAACTCGAGGTATCCGATTTATTTGCACCTGAGGCCCTAGAGTTTTTTAAGATCTAAATTGACGAGTTGAAAGTTGGATGAAAATGACAGATTTTTTTCAAGATAAAGTGGTTTTTATTACTGGTGGCGCTAAAAATTTAGGACGTGCGATGGCTCTTGAATTTGCTAAGCGGGGAGCGCATGTGGCAGTCAATGCCAGAACCCATACTTCTGATTTAGATGAAACCCTGCAGTTGTTAGAAGCCCTAGGTGGTCGGGCCATTGCCTGTGTTGGTGATATTACTAATCGTGTAGAGGTGGATGACATGGTTGACAATATCAAGCATGAATTCCAAAGAGTTGATGTGTTGATTAATAATGCAGTGACCCACGCCACCCAATCGTTTTTAGAATTAGATTATGCCGAATGGCAAAGAACCATTTCGGTCACATTAGATGGTAGCTTTCATTGCACACAAGCCACGGTGCCTTTAATGATTGAGTCCGGTGGAGGCAGCATTATCAATATGGGAGGCATGTTTGGGCATATGCCGGTACCTAATCGATCACCTTCTTCAGTAGCCAAAGCAGGACTAGCTGGCTTAACGAGAGCTTTAGCGCTAGAGTTTGCCAAATACAATATCAATGTAAATTACCTCGCACCGGGGCCAGCTAATACAGTAAGAGATCCTTCCAAACCTTTCCAATTTGATTTATCTAGGATTCCATTTGGTAGATTTACCGAAGCTTCTGAGGTCGTGAATATGGTCATGCTGTTAAGTGGTCAGGAGGGGCGGTACATTACGGGCCAATCCATTCATGTGAATGGTGGCGTTTTTATGAATAACTAATCAGCTTTAATATTCGCAATTTTAGCGATATTAGCCCATTTTTTTAAGTCTTCTTTTAGAAAAACTTTTAATTGATTCGGAGTGCCACCAGCTGTTTCGAGGCCTAGGGCTATTAGCTTTTTTTGCGCATCACTTGACTCTAATGCCTTATTAATCTCTTGATTAAGTTTCACAATAATTTCATTCGGTGTCCCAGTTGGTGCAGCAAAGCCAATCCAGGTACTCACATCAAAGTTTGGAATCACTGTCTCATCAAGCGTTGGCAAATCAGGCAGTAGTGGGGTTCTTTTAGAACCTGCTACCGCAATCGCTTTTAATTTGCCAGAGGATATATGTGGCATTACAGTTGAAGTAATCACAAATAATGAATCAATTTGTCCACCAAGTAGGTCAGTTAATGCTTGTGGACCACCTTTATAAGGAACGTGAACAATATTGAGACCCAACCTACTAGTAAATAATTCGCCTGCTAAATGGGGGGATGTCCCAGAGCCACTGGAACCATAAGTCAATTTTCCAGGTTTTGCTTTTGCAAGCTCGACAAATTCAGCAATATTTTTGACACCTAAGTTTGGATTAATCACGAGAACATTACTTGCAAACCCTGCTAAGACGATTGGAGAAAAATCTTTCTCAATATCAAAGGGTAGGTTGCTTGAGAGGGAAGGATTAATGGCATTCGCGACGGTCATGACTAGAATGGTGTAACCATCAGGAGCCGATTTTGCCACCGCATTAGTACCAATATTCGTTCCAGCACCAGGTCTATTTTCGACGATGAACTGTTGGTTCATTGACTCTGACAATTTATTACTGACTACACGTGCTAAGACATCTGCGCCAGAGCCGGGTGTAAATCCTACAATTATTTTTACGGGTTTAATGGGATAGTCGATTGCATAGCTTGATGAGCTAAAAATGAAGAGTAAAAATAGTATGAAGAGTTTATTTTTTTTCATTATCAATTTGTTAATAAGTTATTGTTTAAAAGTAAACTTTCCACCCACCATCGTAGCCACTGGATAAAGGTTACGAATTTCATTAAGTGGCACTGTTAAATAATCTTTATTGAGAATCAATAAATCAGCATACTTTCCAGCTTGTAATGAACCTAAATTATTTTCTTGAAATAAAAGCTGAGCATTATTTCTAGTATGTGCAATCAGGGCTTCCTCACGGGTAATGGACTGATAATTAATTTTCTTACCATTTACCATTCTGCCAGTAACGGCAAAGTCCAAATTAAAAAATGGATTTGCCGTAGTTACTGCTGTTGCGTCGGAGCCTAGGCCCCAAGCGATACCACTATCTTGGACTAATTTAAATGGCGGCATTGTCTTTGAGTGTTCACTATGAACATCTTGCATTAATTCACCTTGAATAATCGGTCTAGTATGAAGGCCAATAGACATTCCTAAACGTTTCATCCTTTGAATTTGTTCTGACGTGATTTGATCTACGTGAGAAAAACTCCATCTCAAGCCCTTAATAGGAATCTCTTTATTCAATGCTTCATACTCTTTTAGATAGGCATCAATCGCATTTTCCATTTCAACGTGTGCGTTTAGAGTAAGCCCCTTTGCAGCAATGGCTTTTATTAGACGTCGCACTTGCTCCATATGCTGTTCTTGAACTTTATAATCATTCCTAAGCAATGTAGTGGATGAGGGCCCATACACTGACTCTCCCCAGCCGATATGGTCGAAATAGTCGTTGCCTTGAAATGGTTTTTGAAGATTCACTTCCAAAAGCGTCTTGTCCATCTCTTGCGGAGTTGACGGGGAGCGCATCGTAGTATAGAAGGCTCTGACCGTTAGTTTGCCTTGATCTACTAATGATTGGTAGGCTTGATAGTGACGCTCATCTATGCCTCTGCCGCCTGCATCATACCAAGCAGTGATACCTAAACGATTTAAATAGGAAGCATAGGCTTTCACGTTTTCTTGCCATTCTTGAGGATTTGGTAATGGTAATTTTTCGGCGATAAAAGCAACCCCTCCAGCTCCTTCTATTTCCCCACTCAATTTACCTGCTGCATTTTTTAAGATTTTTCCGCCACGAGGATCCGGCGTATTTTCATTTAAATTTAATTTTTCAATAGCAGCTGAATTTAAGAAGGTACGAAGATAGACCTCTTGCAAGACGATTGGGATAGTTTTAGAAATTTGATCTAACTCTGCCAAATTAAATGCTCTTGAATCATCCAAAAACTGAGTCCGAGACCAACCTCCGATTGTGATGACCCAATCCCCAGCCTTTGCTTTTGCTACTGCTTGTTCAATCATTTGAACAGCTTGTTTGCGAGATAAAACGCCATCCAAGCGTAATTCCATATGTTCTGGGGCGCGAATAAAGTGAGCATGGTTATCAATTAATCCAGGAATAACTGTTTTTCCTTTTAAATCAATTAATTCAGTCGATTGCTTTTTGAGCTTTAACATTTCTCGACTTGAGCCAGTTGCAATAACTTTGTCTTTACTTATAGCAATGGCTTGTACTATTCGAAATTGTTGGTCAACAGTAATGACTTTGCCGTTATATAGAATAAGATCGGCGGAGTTTTGAGCTACCGCAGAATAGGTGATAAATAATAAAAAAATGGTGAGAATCTTTTTTATTAATGCTTGAAAAAAGTGTCCAAAACCACTCTGAAAATGATTCAATAAACTCATATTTGTCTCCATCATTAAGAACTGAATAGGTTCTTTTTTCTTTTTTTAAATGGACTAAAAGTAATTAGCTTTGAAAAGGTAGGATGTTTAATTGACTTCGCACCAAAATGGTACGCCCCATCGCTATTATTTTCTCTAAAAAGGTAACTTTAATCCTTATTTATGCAGATTACCACAAGGGTCGTGGAGTAACATAGAGATTAGTACTGATTTACATTTTAAGACGCTTTGTATTTTTGAGTTATTGAGCTAAAAACCTTATTGACTTTTTTAGGATGGATTGGCAACTAGTTCCACTCACTGTTTAGATCAAAAAGAGAGATTTACATCGCACCATGAAAAATGAACATCGGATTGTCATTGTTGGCGGTGGTGCTGGTGGTCTAGAATTAGCCACCAAACTTGGCGATCGTTATGGTAAAAAGAAATCGTTGAACTCGGTTAGTGTTACCTTAATAGATAAAAATCGCACCCATATTTGGAAGCCAAAACTGCATGAAGTTGCTGCTGGTAGTATGGATCTTGCTGATCAGGAGCTAGACTACATCGCGCAGGCACATTGGCATCACTTCAAATTTCGGTTGGGTGAATTAGTCGGCATTGATCGAGAGCAAAAACTCATACACGTTGCCCCCTTTGTTGATGAATCAGGTGAATTAGTGACTCCGTCTCAAAAAGTCCCCTACGATACCCTAATCATCGCTATCGGTAGTTTAACGAATGACTTTAAAACACCTGGGGTCTCCGATTATGCGCAGCGTTTAGAATCTCTCGCGGATGCGAAGCGTTTTCATTTAAGGATGATTAATGCTTGTTTACGAGCACAGTCGCAGCTGACCCCTCTAGCACCTCATCAATTACAAGTTGCAATTATCGGTGCTGGTGCAACGGGTGTTGAACTAGCAGCTGAGCTACATCGAAATACCAGAGCTATTATTTCTTATGGCATGGACCGTGTCGATCCTGAAAAAGACATTAAAGTGATTTTGATTGAAGCTGGTTCGAGAATATTACCCGCTTTACCGAATCGAATTTCAATCGCAGCTGAAAAGTTACTCGTTGATTTGGGTATCAGAGTGATGACCAATTCTCAAGTAAAAAATATCTTACCCCAGCAAGTTTGCCTTGCGAATGGTCAAGAAATTCCGGCTGAGCTCATCGTTTGGGCAGCAGGTGTCAAAGCACCTGATTTCCTGAAAGATATTAGTGGTCTTGAAACGAATCACATTAATCAGTTAGTCGTTTTGCCCACACTACAAACCTCCCGTGATAATAGTATTTTTGCGATGGGAGACTGCGCTGCATGCCCTTGGACAACCGATAGTAATGGGAAGCAAAGAACGGTTCCACCAAGAGCGCAAGCTGCACATCAGCAAGCCGATCATATTTATGCCCAGATTCAAAAAATCATCGATGGTAAACCTCTCAAACCTTATGCTTATCGTGACTTTGGCTCACTCGTTTCATTAGGAGAGTACAGTAGCGTGGGGAGCATGATGGGTGGCTTAATTGGTGGAAGCCTCATGGTGGACGGCTTGATGGCAAAGCTCATGTACATTAGTTTATATAAAATGCATCAATTAGCTTTGCATGGCTGGGTTAAAGTTGCATTAGATACAATAAGCCGCCTCATTCATCGTCGAACCCACTCAATTGTAAAACTGCATTAATCTAACTTGATCAAAAGCAGTTTTCCATTTTTTTCTTCAAGGTTCAATTGTTAAGAATAAAAACTCTAAGAAAATAATGAGGTGAATAATTCCTTGTAACCTAGTGACACGGCCCGTCGATAAAGTTAATCCACCCAGGAGAAGCGTCATCAATAAAATGACGCGGTTCAAAGGGTCAAGTCCAAGACTTAATGGCAAATCTAGCATGATTACGAATACCGCAAGAACCGGGATGGTGAGGCCAATACTAGCTAGTGCCGACCCTAAACCAAGATTTAAGCTCTTTTGAAGATTATTGTTGTAGGCTGCTTTGATTGCTGTAATCCCCTCAGGTAAGAGTACGAGTAAAGCAATAATGACGCCTACTACGGAGGTTGGTAAACCTGCATTGGCAATTTCGGACTCAATAAACGGGCTGAGTTTTTTGGCTAAAACAACGACGAGTACCAAGGCAACTGGCAAAATGAGAGCGTTAATCAGGACTTTCTTATTACTTGGTATATCGTGATGTTCTTCTTCTACTTCACTGTCAATAAAAAAGGCTTTATGACTAACCGTTTGGAAGAGTAAAAATGAAACATACAAAACTAGAGAAGTGATTCCCATGAAAGAAAGCTGTTTAGAACTAAAAGAGAGATCTCCACCGCCCTGCGTTAGGGAAGGAAAAATGAAAATAGAGATTGATAAACCAATCAAAACACCAAAAGCACCCTTTACGCCATCACTTTGAAAACTTAAAACATTTTTTTTCAAACTCGCTGCAATAATACTGATACCAACAATACCGTTTACCACGATCATAATCGTACTAAAAACAGCATCCCTAGCAATAAACTCTGAATTCGCTGCTTTGGAAAGCATCATCGATACAATTAGCGCAACTTCAATGACGGTAACAGCACCGGCTAATATGAGTGTTCCAAAGGGCTCTCCAGTTTTGTGAGCAATAACTTCAGCGCAGTGGACTGCCAATAAAACAAAAAATATCAAGCCAAAAGCCATTAAGGCTAGACCGATTGTGCTATTTAAAAACTCCATTTGCGATCCCTAATTTGATACGATGAAAAGTTGATTAAATTGTCATTAATCATAAAATTGATACTAGCAGAATAATAATTCATTTTAGTAACAGAAAAAAATTGTCATAATTAGACCTTGGTAAGCAAGACACTACAATGATTAAAACCACTGGGAGAAAGAATATGGAATATCAAAATATTATTGTTGAAAAACGAATCAATAAGGTCGCTTTGATAACACTTAACCGTCCGCAAGCACTCAACGCCTTGTCCCCCGAATTAACGGTGGAATTAGGTCATGCTTTAGAGCAATTAGAAATTGATGATGAAGTAGCTGCGGTTGTTTTAACTGGTAGCGAAAAAGCATTTGCAGCTGGAGCAGATATTAAGGCGATGAAAGACTGGACTTATATGGATGTCTTTAAGGCTGACTTTATCACTAAGACTTGGGAAAATGTTGCCCACTTTAGAAAGCCTACCATCGCAGCAGTTGCTGGCTATGCCTTAGGTGGCGGTTGTGAACTAGCGATGATGTGTGACATGATTTTGGCGGCAGATAATGCAAAATTTGGTCAGCCTGAAATAACGATTGGTACAATTCCTGGCGCTGGTGGCACGCAACGCTTGACGCGTTTTATTGGCAAATCGAAGGCAATGGAAATGGTTTTAACTGGTCGCATGATGGATGCTGTAGAGGCAGAGCGCTCAGGGTTAGTGAGTCGGATTGTTCCAGTCGCAGATTTGATTGCTGAGGCTATTAAAATTGCTGAAAAGATTGCCTCTTTTTCATTACCAATGGTGATGATGGCCAAAGAATCGGTCAATCGTGCTTATGAAGTTTCCTTAGCCGAGGGGATGCATTACGAGAGAAGAATGTTCCATTCAACTTTTGGCACCGAAGATCAAATTGAAGGCATGACTGCATTCGTTGAAAAACGTAAGCCTGTATTTAAGAATAAATAAATAGTTAAGTAAATTTTTAAAAGCTTAAAAGGATGTAACAGATGTCGGATGTATTGATAGAAAAGCGCAATGGACTAGGATTGATTACTCTCAATCGACCGCAAGCACTCAATGCCATCAATTTAGAGATGGTTCGAACCTTGTTTACCACATTAAAAACGTGGGAAAACGATGATACGATCAAAGCGGTCTTAGTCAAAGGGGCAGGTGAGAAGGCTTTTTGCGCTGGGGGCGATATTCGTACTGTTTATGAAAGTCTTAAAGATGGTCGTAGTGATCACCTGACTTTTTTTGCCGAAGAGTTTGAGCTTAATCAATACATTTATCAGTACTCTAAACCCTACATTGCCCTTATGACAGGGTATGTAATGGGTGGTGGTATGGGGATTTCCCAAGGAGCATCCTTTCGAATTGTTACACCAAAGTCTAAAATTTCAATGCCAGAAGTAGGGATTGGATATTTTCCTGATGTAGGTGGTAGTTATTTTTTATCGCGTTGTCCTAATGCAATTGGTCTTTATCTGGGCATTACTGGTGTGATTGCTTCAGGCGAAGATGCTGTTTACGCCAATTTAGCCGATTGGGTTCTAGACGATGAAAAGGTTGTGGAATTTCTCTTAGGTCTAGATACCTTATTCCAATCATCACAGATAGTTGATGCTGGCTCAGCTCATGAAATTCTTACTCAGTATTTACAGCATTTGAATGCCCGTGAAATCAGCATCCATTCCCATTTGGAAAAAACCAAGGGTTTGATTGAGAAACATTTTGGACACCTCAGCATTCAGGAAGTTCTGGATTCTTTGAAGTCAGAAGATGACCCACATTTTTCTGAATGGGTAGAAAAGACACTCGGTAAAATGAATAAACAATCCCCACTTTCGATGGTTACTACCCAGCGTCTTTTGCAACTGGGGCGAAACAAATCTATGGCAGAGTGCTTCCAAATGGAGTTCGCGTTACTAGGGGAGTGGATGGTACACGGGGATTTTATGGAGGGCGTACGTGCTTTAATCATTGACAAAGATAATCAACCCAAATGGCTTTACAGCTTGGATCAAGTGACTACCGAAACAATCGATCGTTTATTTATAAATGTTTCCAAGTCTTAAAGAAATGACGCAATACAGCAACATCCTCAAATTTTTTTTCATACTGTTGTTAATGACAAATTGTACTGGGTGCGCAGTTGTAGCAGTAGCCGATGCCGCAGTAACAGTGGTCGCCACTAGTGCCAAAGTAGTCGCTAAGACTGTTGAAACTGCAGTAGATTTCGTGACCCCATCTAGCAAAAAAGAAAATTGAATTAATCATTCTATTTTCAGATAAAGAGTATTGCTTATTAGGTTTTACTCTATCTTGTATTCTTTAGCTTGACGTTCAGTAATGTAGGTCATGTTCGTTGATTTGGCACTATTAGCATATTCTAAGAGCCGCGGATCTATTCCCATACTTTCTAAATATCTAGTTAAGCTTTGATTGATTCTTTGTTGCTGCTCTACATCGATTATTTGCGTTTTACTATAGTAATGGTGCAGTCCCAAGTGACCCGTTGTGGGAATTTTCCTTTTTACTCCGCCAAAAAAAGCGTAAGCACATGAGGATAAACAGTCTGCTGAACTAAACTCAGTATTACCAATAATTGTATTGAACTTTGCTTCTCGAATTCGCCTACCAATCATTAGTCCACTATCTAGCATTCCTCCTTTACTGGAGAATAAAACGTAAGTTCCAGCAGGGAAGTTTTGGGAAAATTCAGTAAATTGCTTTGGCGTATCCTTGGTAATCACTCCAACGGCAATAATCATCTTTTGACACTTTGGTTCCAAGTCTTCAAAACATCTAGTATCTGTAGAAAGCTCCATTGCAAAGCTTGGTAAAAAAGCCACTGTTAAAACAATATGCAAAACAGATATTAGGAAAGTTTTAAATTTAAGAATGAGATGAATAGTCGGATACATGGCTCTAATAATAATTGTATTTTTAGGCTATGACCAAGGGTTGAGTACATCCAAGTTAAGGTAATCAAAATCCTTAGTATTACGTGTTACTAAATCAAGTCCATAATGAAGCGCCGTTGCGGCTAAAAGACTGTCTATAGTTGGCAACGGTCTTCCTACAGTGAACATTAAATTCCCCCAGCGGTCAGCTACAAAATGATCAATCGTCAAAGTTCTCCCTGAAAAAAATAGGGGAAGATCTGTTTCAAGCCAATCAAGAAGCTTTGTTCTATGCACATTATCTTTAATTCCTTGTACGCTCTTGCGCAGCTCTCCTAAGGTTAGAACACTAATATACAAAGATTCAACTGGTCTTTGAGAAATCCACTCCACCAATCCAGGATTAGGATTTTTTTTAAATAATTCCGATAGAGCATTAGTGTCCAAAAGATAACTCAAAGTTCAAAGTCTCTAGTCAAGGTTTGTTCACGTTCGAATATAGTTTCTTCAATTCCAAAGAATGGGGAGTTCTGCATAAATGCAGTTAAGGTCAGTTGATTATTGGTCAAACGTTCATACATCGACTGCGAAATAACGACAGCAACAGAATGGCCATGCAGTGTAATTTTTTGTGGCCGTTGATAAATCAATTGACTTTTATTCCTAATAAGGAATTGTGGAGTCAATGTCGCCGTCCAACAGTAAACTACGGCTCGCATAGGGGAATTGCGTCCCTAATACGCAGTATGAACTGCCTAAGGGCGTAATTGACCTTAGGGGTTT
>CANFME010000014.1 GCA_947448305.1 Burkholderiaceae bacterium | reverse complement strand
TTTAATCGACCCTGTGGAAGCTTTAACTCTTTTAACCTCGCTGAAAGTCTAACCGAAGAAGGGTCGCCCGCTCTACCACCAGAATGATTATCAAGACCTACATGAATCTTGCCATCAAGAAAGGTTCCAGCAGTTATAACAACTTGCTCAGCATAAAAATGAACTCCTAATTGAGTAATGGCACCACGAACCTCATCACCAAGAACAATTAAATCATCAACCGCCGCTTGAAATAATGTCAAGTTTTCTTGGTTTTCAAGTAACGTCCTCATTGACGACTTGTAAAGGGCGCGGTCAGCCTGGGCTCTTGTCGCTCTCACCGCAGGACCTTTACTTGAATTTAATATTCTAAATTGAATCCCAGCTAAGTCAGTGATGTGAGCCATTGCACCGCCAAGTGCATCAATCTCTTTTACTAGGTGCCCCTTCCCTATTCCGCCGATAGAAGGGTTGCAACTCATCGTACCAAGAGTCTCAATATTATGCGTAAGGAGCAAGGTTTTACAACCCATTCGCGCACTAGCCAAGGCAGCTTCACAGCCAGCATGACCTCCACCAATGACAATTACTGCAAATTTTTCTTTATATTCCATAGATGATTTTCCCTTAGGGAAGAGATGATAACACTTTAACAATGTTTCACGTGAAACAAATATTTAGTTAATAACTAATTGTAACCAATGATACGAGTCATTTGATGTTTTTAGGATTAAAAGTACCACTACAAAAATGAATACTTTTCTAACTAGTTGGCTACCCTTTGCAATGGCAAGACGACTACCTAGAAAACTTCCTAAAATGTTGAAAAACATCATCCACAAGGCTATACCCCAATTGATATGGCCTGTAGGTATAAACAAAGCTAGCGCTGCAAAATTGGTAATACAGTTAATCACCTTCGTGGCTGCAGCACCATTGATAAAATCAAACCCTAGAAAATGAACAAATAAGAACATGAGAAACATACCTGTTCCAGGCCCAAAGAAACCATCATAGAAACCAATAGTCAAGGTACCAAGAATTAAAATAAGGTACTGTCGCTTTGTAAAAGTAAAAGCCCGATGTTCCATGCCCATGTTTTTATTAATAAGTGTAAATATTAATAAAGCAATTAATAGCGGGGGCAAAGATAGACGGAGAAAGTCAGCAGATATTTGAGTTACAGCCCAAGCACCCAGGAAAGACCCAAACAAGGCAAAGCCACCCCCAAGTATAAGAACAACCTTCGGAAGTTGAACTGTGGAGAGATACTTTTTGGCAGCCGTTGCGGTTCCGCCCAAAGATGCTAGTTTATTAGTTCCGAAAAGGGTGGCAGGTGATTCATTGGGGAAAGCTACAAACAAAGCTGGTACTTGAATTAGTCCACCACCACCAACTATTGAATCAATAAATCCAGCAATAAAGGCGAGTAAACCTAGAAAAAGGATAGAAAATTCGAAAAGATCTAAAAGTTGCAAAATGAAAACTATTTAATCTTCGCAAGAATTTCTCCCACGATACCTTTACGAAACAGCATAACGCAGAGAACAAATATTAAGCCCGTAACAATAGTAACTGACTCACCTAAAGTTCTAAACCATTCGATGTTAGTGAGATTAAACATAGAGAGTCCAATATCGCCTACCTTATGTTCAAGGACGGTTATCACTACGGCACCAACAACTGGACCAATTAAAGTTCCAACACCACCAACAAGTGTCATCAGAATAACAAGGCCAGACATAGACCAGTGCGCATCAGATAAAGTTTCAAACCCCATCATTAGTGCTTGTAAGCTTCCAGCAAGCCCAGCAAGGGTACCAGATAAAACAAAGGCAAGAAGTTTAAAACGGTTGACCTCATAACCAAGAGATATAGCTCTAGGTTCATTTTCTTTTATGGCGAATAAGACCTTGCCAAAAGGAGAAGAAATAACCCTTGCGATAAGAAGCATAGCAACTACGGTAAAAAACAAGAAAACAAAATACATATTCAAATCATTATTTAAATCGAGAACCCCCAAAAAAATACCTCTTGGTATACCCTGCATTCCATCTTCGCCACCAGTGAATTTTGCCTGTAAAAATATGAAGTACAGCATTTGAGCTAAAGCCATGGTGATCATGGCAAAATATATTCCTTGACGACGGATAGCAAGACTACCCATAACGAAACCAAGGATCGCGGCAAAAAAAGTACCCGCAATCAACCCTACCTCAGGTGGGAACCCTAAATCACGAATGAAATATCCACAAACATAACCAGCTCCCCCCAAAAAAGCTGCATGGCCGAAAGATAGAAGCCCCGTATATCCTAATAATAAATTGAAGGCAGCAGCAAACAAAGAAAAACATAAAATCTTCATCAAGAAGATTGGGTAAAAAATAAAGGGCGCTATAAGAGAAAATCCGAATAACGCAACATAAAGTAACTTACTTGATATTTTCATTAGCTCTCCCGACCAAATAAACCCGCTGGACGGACTAAAAGAACAATAGCCATAATCACAAAAACAACGGTACTAGAAGCCTCTGGATAAATCACCTTGGTAAGAGCCTCAACCAATCCAAGCCCAAGACCTGTAAAGATAGAACCCAGTATTGAACCCATACCTCCAATAACAACAATAGCAAAAATTGCAATAATTAAGTTAGAGCCCATTAAAGGTGAAACTTGAATAATCGGTGCAGCTAAGACGCCAGATAAAGCGGCTAGCGCAACGCCAAAACCATAAGTTAATGTCACCATCAAAGGAAAGTTGATACCAAATGCTTGAACTAATTTCGGGTTCTCTGTGCCGGCTCTTAAATAAGCTCCAAGTTTTGTTCTCTCTATAACAAACCATGTTCCAAAACACACAACTAACGATATCAACACAACCCAAGCACGGTAAATAGGTAAGAACATGAAGCCAACATTAATAGCACCCGTAAGGGCCTCTGGGACATTGTAAGACATCCCTGAAACACCATAGAAGGATCTAAAAACCCCCTCTAAAATTAGAGTCATACCGAAAGTTAATAGCAAACCATATAAATGATCTAATGCATATAAATGCTTCAATAATAATTTTTCGATTAATACACCAACAATACCCACCAACACGGGGGCTAAAATTAACATCTGCCAATAAGAGATATTAAAGGCCGTCAAACCAATCCAAGTGAATAAGGCACCCATCATAAACATCGCTCCATGAGCGAAGTTAACAACATTCAGAAGGCCAAAAATCACAGCGAGACCAAGACTTAGCATGGCATAAAAGCTCCCATTAACCAGCCCCAAAAGGAGCTGGCTAAGGATAGCAGATACAGGAAGACTAAATATTTCCATTAAATCAATTACTTAACTAAAGGGCACTTAGATTCAGCAAGCGTATTAAATGCTTTCTCACCAGGCACCTTATTAATCACTTTGTAATAGTCCCAAGGCTTAGTTACCTCTTCAGCTTTTTTAGTTTCAAACAAATACATATCGTGAACCATGGTGCCATCTTTACGAATGTATCCACCCTTAGTAAATAAATCATTAATTTTCATTTTTTGAAGCTCAGCCATGACTTTATCGGGATTATCCGTGCCCGCAGCTTTGACCGCTTTGAGGTAAGTTAACATTGAGGAGTAATCACCCGCATGAACAGAAGTTGGCATACGTTTCATTTTTTGGATAAAGCGACCAGCAAAAGCACGACTCTCGTCGTTCAAATCCCAATACCAAGCTTCTGTAGCCAACAATCCGGCGGCATTTTTAATACCAATACTATGAATATCAGTAATGAAAACTAGTAAACCGGCTAGCTTCATCGTTTTATTAATTCCAAACTCAGCCGCAGCCTTTACAGAGTTAATCGTGTCCCCGCCGGCATTAGCCAACCCGAGAACTTGAGCTTTAGAGCTTTGTGCTTGTAATAAAAAGGAAGAGAAGTCACTTGCGTTGAGGGGATGTTTAACAGAACCTAATACTTTGCCGCCATTATCAACCACAACCTTCGTTGCATCTTTTTGTAATTGTTCACCAAAAGCATAATCTGCGGTTAAGAAATACCAGTTTTTATTACCTTTATCTACCATTGCTTTACCGGTTACATTTGCCAAAGCGATCGTGTCATAGGTATAGTGAATTGTATAAGGTGAGCATTGCTCATTTGTCAGAGCTGATGTACCAGCACCATTATTAATATAAATACGCTTCTTTTCTGAAGTGACTTTAGCGGTTGCCAAAGCAGTACCGGAGTTCGTGCCACCAAACACCACATTAACACCCTCTTGATCAATCCACTCACGAGCTTTAGAAGCCGCAATATCAGCTTTATTTTGATGATCAGCATATAAAACTTCAACCTTACGACCTAAAACACTGCCGCCAAAGTCAGCAATTGCCATTTCCATTGCTTCTTTGCCACCAATTCCATCAATATCAGAATACAAACTAGCACCATCAGTAATAAAGCCAATCTTAATGGGTTTAGTATCAGCAGCAACAACTAAATCAGTTGCACAAAGCAACATTAAAGCAGAAACAATTTTTTTAATTTTCATATAAATCCTTATTGTTAGATTGATTAAACACCCAAATAACTATTAAGCAATTCAGTTTTCTGAGCCAACTCACTACTTAATACAGTTTCAACGACCTGACCATGCTCTATTACATAATGTCGATCTGCTAGGGGAGCAGCAAATCGAAAGTTTTGTTCTACCAAAATAATGGTATAACCTTTTTCACGAAGATCTCGAACAACTTGACCTAGTTTTTGAACAATCACTGGCGCCAGACCTTCCGTAATTTCATCCAGAAGCAATAACTTTGCACCTGTTCTTAAAATCCTAGCCATCGCTAACATTTGTTGCTCACCACCACTCAAACGCATGCCCGGGCTATTACGGCGTTCATATAGGTTAGGAAACATATTGTAGATCTCATCCAACCCTAAGCCTCCTGACTTGACAACTGGGGGAAGCATCAAATTTTCTTCCGTAGAAAGCGTCGAGAAAATACCACGCTCCTCAGGGCAATAACCAACTCCTAGACGAGGAATTGTGTAAGTATCCATGTTAATTGTTTCTTGGTCATAAATCTTAATAGAGCCAGTTCTTTTACCAGTAAGGCCTAAAATCGCCCTCAAAGTACTAGTTCGACCAGCACCATTTCTTCCAAGGAGTGTAACAACCTCTCCTTCTTGAACAGATAAATTAACACCATGCAATATGTGGGACTCCCCATACCATGCATTAAGGTTAATTATTTCAATGGCAATACTCATACGTTTTCCTCCGTAGAGCCCATATAAGCTTCAAGTACTTGAGGGTTTTTTGAAACTTCGGCATAAGAACCTTCCGCAAGAACAGCCCCACGTTGTAAAACAGTAATCTTATTCGCAATAGTAGATACAACCTTCATATTGTGTTCAACCATCAACACGGTTCTCCCTTTAGCAACCGTTTTGATGAGATCTGTAACCATCATGACATCCTCATGACCCATCCCTTGAGTAGGTTCATCTAGCAGCATTAAAGAAGGACTCATCGCTAAGGTAGTAGCAATTTCTAAGACACGTTTTCTACCATAAGGTAAATTTACAGTTAATTCGTCAGCAAACTCACTAAGACCAACAAGACCTAACAACTCCATAGCCTTATCATTTAATTGATCGAGAGTTTTAGAAGATTTCCAAAATGAAAACTCTACGCCTAATTCCTTCAATAAGGCTACCCTTACATTATCCAAAACGGACAGATGAGGAAAAACTGCGGATATTTGAAATGACCGAATAATCCCTAAACGAGCAATCTGGGCAGGATCACGAGCAGTAATGTCGGAACCTTTAAACAAAATGGTCCCGCTACTTGGAATGTGAAACTTTGTGAGTAAATTAAAACAGGTTGTTTTTCCAGCACCATTTGGACCGATTAAGGCATGAATAGAACCTTCTTCTACTTTTAAATTAACGTCATTAACAGCAACGAAACCTTTAAACGTTTTAAATAGGCTTTGGGTTTCTAAGATGTAATTGGGATTATTCATAGGTATATATTATCTACAATATTACATATTACGCGAGACATTTAGAAGCTAAATTAATAGGGGTTTTTACCAACTAAACCATACGTAGTAGTTCTGCAACCCGATAAGCCATCATCATTGTAGGTGCAGCTGTGTTTCCAGAAGTAATAAAGGGCATTGCAGAAGCATCAACAACGCGTAGCCCTGACACCCCACGAACTCGAAGTTCAGTGTCTAAGACTGCATTTTCATCATTGTTAGTTCCCATCTTACAAGTTCCAACTGGGTGGAAAATCGTCGTTCCAATATCGCCAGCAGCTTGAATCAATTCGTCATTAGACGTCAAGTGAACACCAGGTTTGTATTCTTCGGGCTGATATTTTTTAAGTGCTGTTTGTTGCACAATCATCCGGGTTGTTTGTATAGACTCAATAGCAACTGTTTGGTCAAATGAGGTAGATAAATAATTAGGATTAATCTTCGGCTTAGCAAGAACATCCGGTGAGCTGATATGAACAGAGCCTCTTGAAGTAGGCCGTAAATTACAAACACTTGCTGTAAATGCATCAAAGGAATGCAGATCTTCGCCAAATCTTTCTAAGGATAAAGGCTGAACGTGATATTGAATATTTGCTCTAGGATGATAGTCAGCACTTTTCGTAAAAGCGCCTAATTGTGAGGGAGCCATTGACATAGGACCACTTCGGTTTAAAAGATACTCTAAACCAATTAAGCCTTTACCAATAAGGGAACTTGCCTTAGTGTTTAGAGTCGGAATCCCCTTCACTTTATAAATCATTCTCAACTGAAGGTGATCTTGGAGATTCTCGCCAACGCCAGGAGAGTGAACAAGTGTTTCTATACCAAGAGACTGCAAATAACCACCTTGACCAATACCGGATCTTTCTAAAATTTGAACAGAACCGATAGACCCTGAACTTAAAAGAACTTCTTGATTAACGTGAGCCGTATGCGAAAGATTAGCCCCTAAAAAAGTGACCGATTGCGTTTTTTTGGTAATTGCATCAATGTGAATTTTATCTACCAAAGCACCAGTAATCAAAGTTAAATTGGGTCTCTTAGAGGCCATCTTCAAAAAGGCTTTAGAAGCATTTAGCCGAAACCCTTTTTCTTGATTTACATCAAAATAACCAATACCCGTATTATCCCCACGGTTAAAGTCATCTGTATCATTAATTCCAAACTCATTTGCGGCTTGTTTGAAGATATCTAAGACTTTCCAATTAAGCCGTTGACGACTAACGGTCCAAGGACCTTTGTTACCATGCCACTCATTATTGCCACCATGATAATTTTCAAAAGCTTTAAAACGTTCTAAACAATTTCCCCAAGACCAGGAACTATCGTTCATTAAAGAAGCCCAATTATCGTAATCTTGTTGCTGCCCTCTCATATAAATCATGCCATTAATAGAGGAGCTGCCACCCAAAACTTTACCCCTTGGATATAGAAGTGAACGTTGATTTAAACCAGGATTAGGCTCGGTTTTAAACTGCCAATCAGTCCTAGGGTTGTCAATACAGTACAAATAACCAACGGGTATATGAATCCATAAATAATCATCTTTTGCGCCCGCTTCAAGAAGTAACACTCGATTATCAGGGTTTTTTGTCAATTGATTTGCTAATAAACAACCAGCACTACCAGCGCCGATAATGATGTAATCAAAATTACCATGATCCATAAAACTATCCTTTTGAATTACTAATTTCTAGCAGATATCGATTCCAAGCATCCAGCTCTTTAGATTCTAAATTATCGATTGAAATTCTTTGAGCGCCTTGCAAAATTAAAATTGCGTAAGGCTTTGCTAAAGCAGACGCTTCTTTTGATAGGATCAAAGAGTCGCCAATAGATGGAGACTTATTTCGCCAAAAATTTATAGCGTCTTCTAATTCGGGTAATGTGATAAATAACATAATGATTTATTTATTAGCTAACATCGTTTGACGACAATTTTTATTGCCACATAGACATTGATAATTTAATTGCTCTTCTTTTGTATGCTCTGCATCCAACTCTAAACCATAATCGTAAAATAATTCATCATCTTTGTTGATTGTTTTTTTCGCAAAAATAAACACACGTAACTTATTATTTTTATCTTTAAATTCTTTTGTTTCACAATTAGGTTTACAAGAATGATTTATCCATTTTGCAACATTACCATTAACATTTCCATCAATCACTTTAGCGTTGGATAATGAAAAATAAAAAGTGTGAAATGGTTGCAATGGATCATGTGGATGTCTTTTTAAAGCTTCTTTCCAAGAAATTCTTTGACCCTTATATTCAACAATACAGTCATTCTTTTTTATCTTTTTTAAACTATATACACCACGACCATGAATAGCAGAATCTCTAACTTCAATACCATCTGAAGAAAGAGTTTCCGGTATCTTTTTAGACATCAATATTTTTTGCAATTAAAGCATTAGATTCAATAAAAGCTCTGCGAGGCTCAACATCGTCACCCATTAGTGTTGTAAAGGTTTGATCAGCAAAAATTGCATCATCAATTTGAACTCTTAATAAGGTGCGAGTGTTCGTATCCATAGTTGTTTCCCAAAGCTGACTTGGGTTCATTTCACCGAGACCCTTATAGCGTTGTCTGGAGACAGTTCGCTCCGCTTCGCTAATTAAAAACTCGATAGCTTCTTGAAAATTAACTACGGTTAATTCTTTAAATGATTTCTCTGGATCACCACGTAAAACCTTGGAACCAATGCCAATTTTTCCACCAACTGAAGTAGAAAATGCTTGAATAGCTTCGTAATCAGAACCAGAGACGAAGTCAGAGTTAATAAAAGAAAGTTTTAAATTACCATGAACCCTTCTTGAAATTAACAAGCGATGTCGCTCCGTTCTTTCTTCTAGTTGAACGGTTATTTCAAGGTTTTGACTGTTGTCTCCCAAGCGCTGATTTAAACCCTGCTTTAGTTTATTCGCAGAATTTAACGCTTCTTCCTCGGAGTCCAAATTAATAGTGATGCCTTCACTAATTACTCTTAAAACGTCAGAGTCAAGAGTTCTAGAAAGACGCTCAATCACACTCTGGGTTTTATAGTAAAGATTTGTCAATTCTCTTAATTCATCGCCAGCAAAAACCTCATTATTTTGGTTAGTAATATGAGCGCCGTCTAATGCAATCGTAACAAGATAATCAGTTAAAACACTATCATCTTTGATGTATTGCTCATTTTTACCATGCTTTACTTTATATAAAGGTGGTTGAGCAATGTAAATATGCCCCCGTTGGATAAGTTCAGGCATTTGACGATAAAAAAACGTCAATAATAAAGTACGGATATGACTACCATCCACATCAGCATCGGTCATGATAATAATACGGTGGTAACGAAGTTTTTCAATGTTATATTCTTCACGACCAATACCTGTTCCTAAAGCTGTTATCAAAGTAACGACTTCTTGGCTCGCTAACATTTTATCAAAACGAGCTTTTTCAACGTTTAATATTTTTCCTTTTAAAGGAAGAATTGCTTGGAATTTTCTGTCACGCCCTTGTTTTGCGGAACCACCAGCAGAATCACCCTCAACAATAAATAATTCAGATTTTGAAGGATCTTTTTCTTGGCAATCAGCTAGTTTTCCAGGAAGACCCAAACCATCTAAAACACCTTTTCTTCGAGTTAAATCACGAGCCTTGCGGGCAGCTTCCCTCGCGCGAGCAGCTTCTATGATTTTGTCGCAAATTTCTCTGGCATCAACTGGATTTTCTTGTAGATATGCGGATAGACTACTAGAAACAACATCCTCAATCGGACCTCTTACTTCACTAGATACTAATTTGTCTTTTGTTTGGCTTGAAAACTTCGGCTCTGGAACTTTAACGGATAAGATACACGTTAGACCTTCACGCATATCATCACCAGTTACTTCAACTTTCACCTTTTTCGCAATGCCGTTTTCATCAATGTATTTATTGATAACACGTGTCATCGCTGCACGTAATCCAGTTAGGTGGGTACCACCATCTCTTTGAGGAATGTTGTTAGTAAAACATAAAACCTGTTCACTGTAACCGTCGTTCCACTGCATTGCTACTTCGGATGTAATCATCCCTCCGACTTCAGCAGCTTTTTCACCAATGGCATAAAAAATATTTTTATGTAATGCGGTCTTTGATTTATTAATGTATTCGACAAAGCCTTTAACACCGCCAGAAAAGGCAAAATCCTCTTCTTTACCTGTGCGCTCATCAGCAACTCGAATATGAACACCATTATTTAAAAAGGATAATTCGCGTATACGTTTTACAAGAATTTCATAGTGAAACTCAACTTTGCCAAAAATTTCTTCATCAGCAGAAAAATGAACCTCTGTTCCCCTGGTATCTGTTGTCCCTGTTACTGGGATTGGAGAAACGATTAAACCATTTTCTTCAACGATTGTTCTATTTTGAACGACGCCTCTTGCAAACTCTAAAAAATGTGTTTTTCCGTCACGTCTTACTGTTAAACGTAACCACTTTGATAAAGCATTTACGCAACTTACGCCAACTCCGTGAAGACCTCCAGACACTTTATAACTATTTTGATCAAATTTTCCACCAGCATGTAATTCTGTCATTACGATCTCAGCAGCACTTCTCTTTGGATCGTGTTTATCATCATATTTAATACCAGTAGGAATACCACGACCATTATCAATAATTGAAATAGAATTATCAGTATGTATCGTTACTGTAATTTCTGAACAGTGGCCAGCAAGTGCTTCGTCAATTGAGTTATCCAAGACCTCAAATACTAAATGATGAAGACCTGTACCATCGGAAGTATCTCCAATGTACATACCAGGTCTCTTTCTAACTGCTTCTAGACCTTCTAAAATTTGAATGGAAGAGGCACTATATAAATCAGTTACTGATTGGTTTTCTATGGTCATGTGTTCTTAGTAGATTAAATACGCATTGGCATTACTACATACTTGAAATTTTCATTATCAGGTATGGTGATGAGGGCACTAGAGTTAGAGTCACCCAAATTAATTTGGACACTTTCATTCTTAACATTTGATAAAACATCGAGCAAATAAGTTACGTTGAAGCCAATGTCTAAATGATCACCTTCATAAGGGGTTTCAATTTCTTCCTGAGCCTCTTCTTGTTCGGCATTCGTTGATTGAATAGTCAGTAAATTATCTTTGAGTGAACAGCGAATACCTTTAAATTTATCTGTAGTTAAGATGGCTGCTCTTTGCAAAGCAGATTGATAAATTTCTCTTGGAACAACGAATGAATTTTTGTGACCCTTTGGAATAACACGCTGATAATCAGGAAACTTTCCTTCAACTAGCTTAGATAAAAGTTCTATCGTACCAAATTCAAACTTGATTTGAGTCGGGCTAATAGATATTTTTACGGGAGAATCAACATCCTCTAATAAATGTTGGCATTCTAAAATTGTCTTTCTTGGAACAATCACTTCTATCTTATTAGATTCACCTACTGGAGGCTTTTCAAGAACAATTTGACCATAGGCTAAACGATGACCATCGGTTGCAACTGCAATCAATTTATCACCATCTAACACAATTAACATTCCATTTAAATAGTAACGAATGTCTTGTTGAGCCATGGCAAAATGAACTTGACTAATTAACTGTTTAAACTCCTTTTGAGAAATTTCAAAAGAACGAACATTTTGATTATTCTCTAACATTATTGGAAATTCACCAGACGACAAAGTTTGAAGCGAAAACCTACTTTTTCCGCTTTGAACAACCATACGGTTATCTTTCATCGTTAAACTAATTGGACCTTCAGGCATAGCACGGAGAATATCTAAAAGCTTTCTTGCGCCAACAGTCGTACTTAACTCTTCATCACCAACTCCAAAATCGGCAACAGTAGTTATTTGAATATCAATATCTGTAGATATAAAAGAAATTGAATCCTTATTCTTACGTATTAGTAAATTAGCAAGAATTGGTAATGTATGGCGTCTTTCAACAATTCCACTTACGAATTGTAAGGGTTTTAAAAGACTATCTCTTGTTGTACTGACCAGTTGCATATTCATTTTCCTGAATGATAATTTTTTTGTTTAGTAGTAATAATAAGGATTCAAATTTCTGTGGATAAACCAATAAAACTTTTAAAAACAACAACTTATCAAAATAATAAGTTGTTGATAACTTCTGTACAACCAAAGAACAAATAATGAATAACTACTGTAATTACTCTATTTTGCATGAACATTACAAATTATCCACAATTTTTAAACAACTTATACATTACTTGCTAACATACTTCTTCACAACTTGCTAACATGGTTATCCACAACCCCATTATGCTTTTAAGGTTTGCTCCAAAACATGAATCTCATGGTTAAGCTGACTGTCTAAAGATCGTAATTCATTTATTCGTCTAACAGCATGCAAAACAGTAGTGTGGTCACGACCACCAAAAAGTTCTCCAATTTCAGGTAAACTTTTTTGAGTTAACTCTTTAGCAATATACATTGCTATTTGACGTGGCTTTGCAATATTAGCTGGTCTTTTTTTCGAGTACATATCGGCAACTTTGATACCGTAAAAATCAGCCACAGCTTTTTGAATATTTTCTACAGAAATTTGCCTATTTTGTATCGATAATAAGTCTTTTAAAGCTTCCTTAGCTACATCTATAGTAACTTCTTTACCGTGAAATCTTACGTAAGCAAGAATTTTACGAAGGGCACCCTCCAACTCTCGGATATTAGACCGTAAGTGTTTTGCAATAAAAAAAGCAACATCTTCAGACATTGGTACAAATTCAGCTTGCGCCTTCTTCATTAAGATAGCAACCCGCATTTCAAGTTCCGGTGGTTCAATAGCAACAGTCAGACCAGAATCAAATCTTGATATCAGTCGATCATCAATACCATCAATTTCTTTTGGATAGGTGTCAGACGTAATTATTACTTGAGATTTATTAGAGGTTAATGCCTCAAACGCATAAAAAAATTCTTCCTGAGTGCGATTTTTTCCACTAAAAAACTGAATGTCATCAATTAGCAACAAATCCAGCGAGTGATAATAAGACTTAAATTTTTCAAAAGCTTTTTGTTGATAAGCCCTTACAACGTCAGATACATATTGTTCAGCATGAATATATCTTATTTTGGCATTTGGCTTTTGTTTTAAAAGATAGTTTCCAACAGCCTGAATTAAATGCGTTTTACCCAAACCAACGCCACCATATAAAAACATAGGGTTATATGAGGTGCCTGGATTATTCGCGACTTGTATAGCTGCAGCACGGGCTAATTGATTTGCCTTGCCATTTACAAATGTGTCAAAAGTTAATATAGGATTAAGCTTAGAAAAATTTTCTACATTAATTTTGAACTTAATACCTTCAATATCGTCGATATCATCATCAGAATCGTTTATTAAGACTTCAGATTCGGGGTTTTTGTTAATGAAATTGCTAGGCTGAGAGTCATCGGCTTCTTTAATAGAGCAAGCCTGAGAGTCAACAATAAATTTAATTTGAGTTCCAACAGGAAAAAAGTTTTTAGCTATATCATTGATTTTATTGGTAAATTGGTTTTTTATCCAATCTAACTTAAATTGGTTTGGAACAGCAATAACGAAACTGTTGCCATTCACATCAAGGCCAATCGGCGCTAAAGGTTTAATCCAAGTCCTAAACTGTGAACTTGGCATCTCCTTTTCCATACTTAGGACAAAGGTATTCCAAAATCTTACAGAAACTGGTTCAACATTTAATGTTGTGTCAGTTTCAAGATTGCTGCCTAAGTGGTTAATCATAGATGTAATAAATAGAACTTTAAGAGTTTTAGATTGTATCGAATTTTAGCACTTATCAACAACCCTAAATCCTGTGTAAAACTTGTGGATAACTTGTTAACAACTAAGGTAAACCGATTAAATTCATAGATTTAGTCTTGTTTATCAAAAATAAAATAATTAAATAGTGGAATTAAACAAATACTAAATTGACAGATTACTCAAATTAATGGAAAATAGTCGGTTATCTAGTATTTTAACTGTGGTGAAATCAAATGAAACGTACATATCAACCTTCCGTAACACGCCGTAAACGTACCCATGGCTTTCTTGTTCGTATGAAAACTAAAGGTGGACGTAAGGTTTTGAACAGTCGCCGCGCAAAAGGCCGTAAACGTTTAGCTGTATAAGTTTTACAGTTAAGTTGTTGCGGGAAAGTGTAAAACCCTTCTCCGCGTATGCATAAACACTCAAAACCTCATAAGTTATTACTTGCTAAAGAAATAGCTGAAACTCTGAAGATGCCAGGCCCAAAAACCTCGCATCTTTCTTTCCATATCAAAGAGTCTACTGACCATGAAAATTCTAGGCTTGGTTTAGCCATTCCTAAAAAAAAGGCAAGACGAGCTATTGATAGAAACAGAATTAAAAGATTAATTCGCGAAAACTTCAGAAAGTCGTCGATCTTACCGCTATCCGATGTAGTCGTAAAATTAAACCGAGCTGTTGGGAATCAGACAAGAGGTCGATTAAGAGAAAAGGAAAGAGTTTCTATTAGGAAACAAATTCAACTGCATCTTATTAATAATCTTGAATAAACTCATCTATTCTCTTATTAAGTTGTATCAGTTCGTCGTTAGGCCGCTATTAGGAAACCGCTGTCGTTTTCATCCAAGTTGTTCAGATTATTTAAAAGATGCTGTAAAACTGCACGGCTCTTCTTATGGAACATATTTAGGAATTAAAAGAATTTGCCGATGTGCACCTTGGAATCCTGGTGGTTATGATCCGGTTCCAGAAAAAAAGATTAAGTTATAAATTTATAATCAAGCACTACAATCTAACATCACATTAATTTTGTAAAGTCATCAAAATGGAAATTAAAAAAACCTTACTCTGGGTAGTGTTCTCTGTCTCAGGCATTATGCTATTTAATAATTGGCAAATTGCTCACGGAAATAAGCCTCTACCGTTCCTTGCGCCACCGCCGCAAGTTACTGAAAGTACTAGTCAAGGTACGGCTAAAGATCAATCAGGATCTGCACAACTACCAAGCACAGCGGGTTTAAATCAAAAGCAAGAAATGGTTCCGAGTGAATCGGCAAAGTTCTCTGCAGATCAAGGTGTAATCCCCACTGCTCGATTGCAAAACGAAGTTCTAGACTTAGAAATAAGTGCAAAAGGTGGAACGATTATCAAATCAGCCCTTAAAAAGCACCTAGATAAAGGTGATAAAGGCGAGCCTGTTATTTTGATGGAAAATAAAAATGGTCATATTTATATCGCTAGAAATGGACTAATATCCCAAGGCTTGGATTTGGATGTACCGAATCATAATGATATATTTACCCAAAAACAAAGTGTCGATGGTCAAACACTCGTTCAAGTTGCTGAGAAAAATGGTGTACTTTATGAGAAAACATACACACTTAAACCAAATAGCTACGTTTTAGAGGTTAAGCATACTGTAACGAACAAAAACTCAAATCCAATTTCGTTAATAATCTACTCAGAATTGGTTAGAGACAATATTAATATTGATTTAAGAAGTGGAAAAAAAGTTAATAATGAAGGATTTTTTAGTTCATTAACAAATCCAGAAAATAACACTTTTACTGGACCAGCAATTTATACTGACAAAGATAAGTTCAAGGAAGTTTCTTTTACAGACATTGAAAACAAGAAGGTAGTTGTCCCAGAACCATTACGAAGCGATGAGCCTGGATGGATCGCAATGGTGCAGCATTATTTTGCAAGCGCATGGATTCCAGAGTTAAATTCTAAACGTGAGTTTTACTTTAATAAATTAGAGGAAAATCAATATCGAGTAGGAATGAAATCATCCATGGATATGATTGCTTCAGGATCCACTCAATCACTAACAGCTAAGTTGTTTATCGGGCCAGATGATGAAACAATTTTGAGACCCATTTCTCCTGGCTTAGAGTTAATTAAAGACTATGGGCGATTAACAATCATTGCAAAACCAATCTTTTGGTTTTTGACACAGATTCATAACGTGGTTGGAAACTGGGGATGGGCAATTATTATCTTAACCATATTAATTAAATTAGCGTTTTTTCCTCTATCAGCTGCAAGTTACAAGTCAATGGCGCGCATGAAAGAGGTACAACCTAGACTTGTTCAAATGAAAGAGCAATATAAAGGGGACCCACAGCGTCTTAATAAAGAAATGATGGAGATGTACCGCAAGGAAAAAATTAATCCTTTAGGGGGTTGTTTACCGGTAGTCATACAGATCCCAGTATTTATTTCTTTATATTGGGTGTTATTGTTGAGTGTTGAAATGAGGGGCGCCCCTTGGACTTTATGGATTCATGACTTATCAGCGCCAGATACTTCTTTGAGCAGCTTGGTTGGTTTGAGTATTCCAATTGGTATTTTGCCAATTCTAATGGCTGTCTCAATGTTCGTTCAAACTAAATTAAATCCTACTCCACCGGATCCGGTTCAAGCGAAAGTAATGCTATTTATGCCTTTAGCATTTTCTTTGATGTTCTTCTTTTTCCCATCAGGCTTAGTACTGTATTACATTGTTAATAATTTACTATCCATTGCACAACAATGGCAAATCAATCGGCTTTATAGTGTAAAAAAATAAACGTAAATCATTTCGATGGGCTTTATTTCTGATCCGATTGTTGCTATTGCGACGGCAACAGGTCTAGGTGGTATAGGCATTGTGAGAGTATCTGGTAAAGATCTCTCACAACTCTCACGAGACTTGTTTGCAAAAACGCTTGACCCGAGAAAAGCCGAACTTGTCAAAGTACACGACGATCAAGAACAAGTGATTGATAGCGGCATTGCTCTATTTTTCCCCAGCCCCAACTCCTTTACCGGCGAAGATGTACTCGAATTTCAAGGCCATGGCGGAACCGTTGTTTTAAATTTGGTATTACAAAGAATCTTGGCTGTTGGTCAAAGACTTCAAATGAGGGTTGCAAGACCTGGCGAATTTAGTGAAAGAGCTTTTCTAAATAATAAAATCGATTTATCCCAGGCAGAAGCAATTGCTGACCTCATTGAAGCTACTACAGAGGTAGCCGTTAAAAGTGCAAACAGGACCCTATCCGGTGAGTTCTCAAGCGCAATCAATGAAGTTGTTCAAAAAGTAACTCATTTAAGAATTTTAGTAGAAGCCACGTTAGATTTTCCGGAGGAAGAAATTGATTTTCTAGAAAATGCAAAAGCTAAAGAACAGTGGCAAGCAATCAATATAGCTTTACAACATTTACTCCAAAAGACAAAGCAGGGTTCTATCTTAAGAAATGGCGCATTAGTTGTTTTAGCGGGAGAGCCCAATGTCGGCAAAAGCTCACTGATTAATCAACTCGCAGGCAACGAAGTCGCCATCGTTACAGCGATTGCGGGCACTACTCGAGACAGAATCAAAGAAACGATTCAAATTCAGGGGGTGCCTATCCAAATTATAGATACCGCGGGTCTGCGTGAAACATTGGATACCGTAGAAAAAATTGGCGTTGAAAGATCGTGGGAAGCCATTAAAGAGTCTGACCTAATCATTCATGTAAAAGATGCCTCAAATAAAGGCAATGAAACGAGTTATGAATTACAACTCGAAATACAACAGCAAATCAATACCTCTGCTAAATCAATTCCGATTATTGAAGTATGGAACAAAATTGATTTATCTCATCAAAATGAAAACCTAAGTGGCATCAAAATAAGCGCAAAACTTGGTCTTGGGATTGAAGAACTTAAAGAGGCGATATTGAATCAATTAGGCTGGTCCAATCAAGTCGAAAATACATACATTGCTAGAACCAGGCATATTGAGGCTATCAAAAAAGCTCAATTTCACCTAGAAGAATCAGGTAAATACCTATCAAGAGGTAATAGTGCATTGGAATTATTCGCTGAAGAACTTAGGCTAACGCAAGAATATTTAGGTGAAATAACCGGAAAATTATTGGCAGATGATTTATTAGGAAAAATATTTGGATCTTTTTGTATCGGAAAGTAATTAGAGCTTCCGTTGCACTGCAACATCAGTAATCCAGAAAAAATGAGAAAATATCAAAAAATTAATTAACTTCAAAGAAACTATCTATGACTACTATCAACCAGCAAGAAAAGAATCAACTGAATGTGCCTGATTATATTCAGCATCAAAAACTCATTAATTGGGTAAATGAAATTGCCAAAATAACACAACCAGATCAAATTTATTGGTGTGATGGTAGTGAAGCAGAATACGACCGCCTTTGCCAACAAATGGTTGATGCCGGAACAATGAAAAAATTAAACCCAGAAAAAAGAAAAAATTCTTATTGGGCATGTTCAGATCCGACGGATGTGGCTCGAGTTGAGGATAGAACTTTTATTTGTTGGGATAAGAAAGAACAAGCAGGACCTACAAATAATTGGATTGATCCTGTAGAAATGCGTTCAACGATGAATGGTTTGATGACAGGTGCCATGAAAGGTAGAACAATGTATGTTGTGCCTTTTTCTATGGGGCCTCTAGGTTCTCCAATTGCACACATTGGCGTAGAGTTGACGGATAGTCCATTTGTTGTGGTGAACATGAGAATCATGACAAGAATGGGTAAAGCTGTTTTTGATGTTTTAGGTAATGAAGGTGAGTTTGTACCTTGTGTTCACTCAGTAGGTAAGCCTTTAGCGGCTGGTGAAAAAGATGTGAAATGGCCTTGCAATGAAACCAAATACATTGTGCACTATCCAGAAACAAGAGAAATCTGGTCATTTGGTTCAGGCTACGGTGGTAATGCTTTATTAGGTAAAAAATGTTTTGCTCTACGCATAGCTTCCATTATGGGTCGCGATGAAGGTTGGCAAGCTGAACATATGTTGATTCTTGGTGTGACAACTCCAGAAGGAAAGAAACATCACGTAGCAGCAGCATTCCCATCCGCCTGTGGAAAAACCAACTTTGCGATGTTGATTCCACCAGCCGGCTTTAATGGTTGGAAAGTGACCACGATTGGTGACGATATTGCTTGGATTAAACCAAGAATTGATCCAGTCACCGGCAAAACAAAACTCTATGCAATTAACCCAGAGGCTGGATTATTTGGGGTTGCACCAGGCACAAATTCCATCACAAATCCAAACTGTATGGCTTCCTTAGATAAAGATGTAATCTTCACGAACGTCGGTCTAACGGATGATGGTGATGTGTGGTGGGAAGGTATGACGAAAGAGGCTCCAGCCCATTTAATTGACTGGCAAGGCAATGACTGGACTCCCGCTGATGGTGCTGCAGGCAAAAAAGCCGCACATCCAAATGCTCGATTTACCGTCGCTGCAATTAATAATCCAGCGTGTGATGATGAGTGGAATAATCCAGAGGGCGTTCCAATTGATGCATTTATCTTTGGTGGTAGAAGATCTACAACTGTCCCATTGATAACAGAAGCAAGAAATTGGGTCGAAGGTGTTTACATGGCTGCGACCATGGGTTCTGAAACTACTGCTGCAGCAACGGGTAAAACCGGCGTTGTGAGAAGAGATCCTTTTGCAATGTTACCGTTCGCCGGTTACAACATGAGTGAATATTTCCAACACTGGTTAAATATCGGTGATAACTTAACGGCTACAAATGCTACTTTACCGAAGTTCTACTGTGTTAATTGGTTTAGAAAAGGTGACGATGGAAAGTTTGTATGGCCTGGTTATGGAGAAAATATGCGCGTGTTGGCTTGGATTATTGGCCGCATTGAAGGAAGCGCAAAAGCAAATGAGAATATTTTTGGTTACTCTCCTAGTTTCACAGACCTTAACTGGAATGGTGTTGACTTTACTGAAGCCCAGTTTAATCAAGTGATCTCAGTTGATAAGCAGTCTTGGCAAGAGGAACTCAAGTTACATGAAGAGTTGTTCGACCAACTCTCTTATAACTTACCTGAAATATTGAGAACGACAAAAGCAAAGTTAGAAGATTCTTTAAACTAATTTTTTAATTATTGCCTAAAGAGCGGCACTCTTCGCGAGTGCTGCTTTGTAGTTTTCGGTCTTGATCGACATATGTACAATCATCGAAAAGTACATTCTTGTCTTTTATAGCTCGGTTTCTACCCTCTTGAAACCGCGAGACCAACAAATCTTTTGCTTTTTTGCCGCCGGAAAGAAGACATTCTTTCATTAGAGCTGCATTTTCATCTACAACAATCAACAATAATTCCGCACACCTAGACTTTGCTTCAGCATTAATAGATGCCATTGCTATTGGGCTTGGTTTAACTTTAAGGGCAGAAGCCCCACTTAAAGGATCAACAGCCGTGCCAGCGATATTTACCTCAAAGTGTAAATGTGGTCCAGTAGATCTTCCAGTACTTCCAACCGTACCTAAAATTTCACCACGGTTAAGTCTTTGGTTTTGATTTACAAGAACACGGTCCAAATGACCATATTTTGAAGTTACACCATTAGGGTGGCTCATTTCAACATAATTTCCAAGACCTGATTTATCGTTGTTACGAACTACATTTATCACCACGCCTGGATCTGAAGCAACCACATAAGTTCCCTTTAAAGCAGCAAAATCAAGACCTGTATGAAACTCATCCTTAAGGGTAAAAGGATCAGGTCTAACTCCAAAACCACTAGAAAAAATATACTCTCCTAAAAGTGGAACACCGCTGGGTAAATTGGTGTTTTTATAAATTGCCAAAGTCATGGCGCTTTTGATAGATGGAATACTATTTTCAAAAATGTCCAAAATTAGATCGATTGATTCAAATGATGAGTGAATTTCATAATCCTTATCTTTGAAGTTTATGGGTTCTAATGATGGATAAGAGCCACCTTTACCCGGTTCTATAGAAGATGGTTTTGTTTTGGGTTGTGTTTGTAATTCGAGCTTCTTTTGTAAAACTGACAGGTCTTTAAATTGTGAAATAGCATCATTAATTTTTGATTGCAGTTGCTCTAGCCGGGCTATTAATTCAGGGCTTACGGGATCAGCCTGATTTACGGGGGGTGTAAATCCTACATAAAGCCCAAGATGGGATAAGTAAAAAAAGGCGCATGCAATCACACCGATAACTGAAACACCTCCTAATAGAAGGTGTTTTTTTCTTATATGCAGGTATAAAGTGGATTGATCATCATTAATTGGATCAAGCATGATTCAGTCTATGTGAACTAAACTAAAATTATAAATCTTTAATCACAAAGTTATTTGAAAATCTAAAAATGCATGTAATCGTTTTAGGAGCAGGAATTGCTGGATCACTCATTGCTCAAAAACTAGCAAGAAAAAGCTCTTATCAAATTACCTTAATAGATCAAGCGGTTGGTCCTGCAACTCAAACTTCTGACCATCAACTAGCTTTAGTACACCCCCAGGTAAATAAAAAAAGCACCAAACTTCAAAGATTCACACAAATTGCTAATCGCTTGGTTTGGCAAAACTTTCAATCGAGTATTCGTTATTCTGGTGTTTATCAGCCAATACTTAAAGAAGACTGGATCAACTCTGAAAAGTTAAGTGAGTTAATACTTACACTTGGTTTTAATCAATCAGAAATTGAACCGATAGAATCAAAAATAGCTTTAGAAAAATTCAATATAGATCAGCCCGGTCTCTGGTTCAACACGGCAGGTATCTATGACTTGAAAAAATTGTCTACTCAAGCTGTTGAGACATTGACTCATCATGAAATGATGTGGGGTGAAAAAGTAACCCGAATTCAAAAGAATAATAATTTGTGGGAGCTTTTTAACGATAAAAATGAAAAGATTTGTACCGGAGATGCGTTAGTGTTGGCATGCAATTATCAAACTAAGGAATTATTAGCGACCATTGATGTTGAACTTCCGCTACGACCTGTAAGAGGACAGTTAAGCCGATTTCTTATTCCAAAGGATAGTGAAGTTGGTAAGCACTTACCTTGGTCAGCGATGAGGGGTGACGGATATTGCTCACCTTCTAAAGAATGGGATGCTGAAACCTGGCTGTGGGAAGTTGGTTCTAGTTACGACGAGGATATTGACGACCTAAGGCCAAGCAAAGAAAGTGCTAACACTAATCAAAAGAAAGGCTTGGCATTATTAGGAATGGTAGAAAGACCAGAACTCAGCTTTAGGGAGGAATCGAATTTCGTTGGTATAAGAAGTGCCTCAAAAGATCGCCTACCCCTCATTGGACCTGTGACAGGTCAAAGAGGATTATTTTTAGCTACCGCTTACGGCTCCAGAGGGTTAATTTGGGCAACCCTTGGAGCAGAACTGATTCACGCCTATTTAGACACTTTTTTAGCGGGAGCTGATTTCTTGGCAGCTGGCTTTTTAACGGGAGCTTTTGCTGGTGAAGATTTAACAGCTTTAGAAGCAGAACTCTCTTCAGCAGTATCACCATCACGTTTCTTAGCCGGAGCTTTGGGTGCTCGAGCTTCAAATTCAAAACCAACTTTTCCCTCAGGATTCAAAGCAAGATAAGCTTTGAAAACTCGACCATTTCTTTGAGACTTAAAGTTGGTTAATAAATCTGTTTTACCGGTTCCTAAAAGTTTCTGAATCTGTTCAGGAGAAATCTCCTGTTGCAAAATAACTTTCCCGGTAGAAAAATCACAAGAGCGGTCTGGACCCACAGAGCGTTCACAAATATAACTCATGCCGTGTTCATAAATAGCCCCAGAACATTTTGGACAAGCACCTAAGGCTTGGAGTCCAGTAAAGTCAACGGGATCATCGTTATCAGCATTATTTTGACCAAAATCGAACTCTAACTTAAAGCCTGCATTTGGATAGTCTTTATCATCCATCGGAATTTCTGATAATTTAATAATTGCAGCAAAGGGTCTACCCATTTTGCTTCTAAAGCCTTGCAGAGGCCCCACCTTTTTCTCACGGATGAGTTCCTCGGCTTCAACATACTCCAAAGCTTTACCACCAGGTATTTTACTGATAGAAAACCCGCATTTTTCGCAAGAAAAACGACGATAATTTTCTTTCACATGACCACCACAATTAGGGCATGGTGTTTCTAAGGTGATGTAATCACCAGGAATTGTATCGCTATCAAACTCTTTTGCGCGTTTTACAATCCGCTGAGTCATCTGCGCAATCTCTTGCATAAAGCTAGAACGTGGAATCAAGCCCTTTTCCATCTGTGACAATTGAAATTCCCAGCCACCGGTTAAAGCGGGTTGAGTAAGCTCTTCAATGCCCAAGCCTCTTAAAAGAGTCATTAACTGGAAAGCTTTCGCAGTTGGAATGAGCTCACGACCTTCGCGGAAAATATATCGTTCGAAAATTAAACCTTCAATAATGGAAGCTCTAGTGGCAGGAGTACCTAAACCTTTTTCAGCCATCGCCTCCCTAAACTCATCTTCTTCAACTAACTTACCGGCACCTTCCATTGCTGATAATAAGGTTGCTTCTGAAAACCTTGCAGGTGGTTTTGTTTTTAAAGCAACTAAATCAATCGATTCAGTTTGGACTTTTTCGTTAGGTGCAACTGCAACCAATTCTTTATCATCTTGACTGTTACGTCCATAGACTTTCAACCAACCAGGATTTACGAGGATCTTACCCTCAGTTTTAAATGAGTGGCCACTTACACTAGTAATACGGGTTGTAATAAGAAACTCAGCAGCTGGGTAGAAGACAGATAAAAATCTGCGAACAACCAAATCAAAGAGTTTTTGTTCAGGCTCTGACAAGTTTTTTGGAGCCTCTTGAAGAGTCGGAATAATAGCAAAGTGATCTGATATCTTTGAATTATCAAAAATCTTTTTATTCGGCTTTACCCAATTATTTTTATTGATTTCCGAGGCGAAAGAAACGTAGTTATCGGAGACTTGTCCAAGTGATTCAATCGTATCTTTAACAGTTTGAATATAGTCTTCTGGCAAAGCGCGGGAGTCGGTTCTTGGGTAAGTCAATACTTTGTGGCGCTCGTACAATGCTTGTGCAAGTCCCAAAGTGTTTTTAGCTGAAAACCCAAAACGAGCGTTAGCTTCCCTCTGTAAACTGGTTAAATCAAATAACTGCGGAGCTTGTTGAGTTGAAGGCTTAGACTCTTCGGTAACGGTGGCTGATTTATTGTTACAAGCAACAACAATGCTTTTAGCTTCAGATTCGGACCATAACCTACTATCACGTAGTTCAGGATCTACGATATCATTTTTGCCTTGCTTCTTGAATTCTGGATTAAACCAGCGACCTTCATAAATTCCAGCAGCAGCAATAAATTGAGCTCGAACTTCCCAATAGTCGCGAGATATAAATTTCCTAATACTTTCTTCACGCATGACCATAATAGAAAGAGTCGGTGTTTGTACACGACCTACAGTCGTTAGAAAGAAACCACCGCTTTTACTATTAAAGGCCGTCATGGCTCTAGTGCCATTGATGCCAACTAGCCAATCCGCTTCTGAGCGACATCTGGCAGCATCTGACAGAGGTAACATTTCTTCATCAGACCGCAAATTAGCAAAGCCCTCACGAATGGCGTTTGGCGTCATCGATTGCAACCAAAGACGCTTAATAGGTTGTGAGGCCTTAGTTTGTTGTGCAATCAGACGGAATATTAACTCCCCTTCGCGCCCAGCATCACAGGCATTAATAAGCGCCGATACATCTTTACGCTTAATTAACTTTTGCAAAGCCTTCAAGCGAGATTCCGTTTTAACAATAGGCCTTAATTCAAATCTTGGTGGTATGACGGGTAAATTATTAAATGACCATTTGCCACGCTTTACCTCAAACTCTTCAGGGGCTGTAATTTCTAGGAGATGACCAACAGCAGATGAAACAAGGAAGTCCTTGCTTTCAAAATAATCTTCATGTTTCGTAAAACCACCCAAAGCACGGGCGATATCAGCCGCAACTGAAGGCTTTTCAGCGATGATTAACGTCTTTAGCTGTTCAGAATCTACGGGGGAACTACTCGGTTTTTTTGCCAATTTCATACCTTAGAATTTAATTTCTCTTTTTTTATTATTACCCGAAGATGATAAAAATATGTAAAATTTTCTGCATACAACACTAAAAATATGGATATGTTAATGTAAACAATTGATTTTTAACAACTTAAATTTGGAAAATTTTAGACGTAATCTTGTCAAAATCTAGATTCAAAAATCAAATTTTCTATACTATACATAATTCAATTAGGTAAAATAAGAAATTCTAACTTAAGTTTTTTATATGGCATTACTCCCCATCATCTGTTATCCAGACCCACGGCTGCATAAAATTGCAAAGCCGGTGAAAGAGTTTGATGACCGCCTTAAGAAAATCGTGGCTGATATGGCCCATACTATGTATGAGGCACCAGGCGTCGGACTAGCTGCTACGCAGGTTGATATCCACGAACGAATCATCGTGATTGATATATCAGATAGCCGCGCAGAATTAAAAGTATTAATAAACCCTGAAATCATTTGGCAAAGTGAAGAGGTCAAAACTTGGCGTGAAGGATGTTTGTCAGTGCCGGATTACTTCGATGAATTAGAGAGACCAGATAAAGTTCGTATCAAAGCTTTTGATGAAAATGGAGTTGATTTTGAACTTGAGGCAGAGGGACTCTTATCTGTTTGTATTCTCCATGAAATGGATCATCTAGTTGGCAAAGTATTTGTTGATTATCTTTCTCCATTAAAAAGAATGAGAATCAAAGGGAAAATGAAAAAAAGAGAGAAGGCTTCTAGTAAGTAGTTACTTCTTAGATAAGGCAGAGCTATTTTTAAACAGATGACCTTGTCTTGGAAATAGTTAATTGATGCAAATCTAAATCTTCTTGAAAAGCATTTGAGGACAAATAGTTAAATTCAATCGGTCGCTGACTACCAATCGCATCATCATTTACTACTTTTACTGCGGGATGACACATTATTAGTGTGTTATTTTGAGCATTAATAAGCCAAGCAAGCATCAACTCTCGGTAAGCGGCCTCGTTTGCCACATTAAAACCGTAAACGCCTAAAAAGCCAGTGTTTGAGAGAATATTAGTGGTGTTTAGTAACGCATAAAAACTTTTACCACCTAATACCTCAAGTATGAAAGCCTTTGAAACTTGAGGAATGTTACGGGTATTATTGGGACGTAAGGTATTGCGAACCCAAGGTAAAGAACGACTAGAATAGCGTTTTAATATTTCATCTACGATGATTTTTCCAAGCCCAGAGAATTGGTGAACATGTTGGTGTCCATCAATATAATCAGGCATAAAGCCGTAAATATCCTCAAACTTTGTGAGTTGTAATTGAAATGCCTGCTCAATTTCAAGCTTATTCAATAAGCCAAGTTGACTTAAAAGAATCCATAGATAAAGGGGTTTAATGTTTTGCAAAATAGCCTGTGGAAAGGCCAGCGTTAAATTAAAGTGTAAACCTACTTCTAGACCATCCTTGTGGGCATTCTGTAGATCTAGAACCGAGGAAGAAACATGAGCTCCATCAATTAAAACACTCGTAGCAGAAAGACGCTTTTGATAAAACAGACTGAATACAGCTTCATTAATTAAAGGGTCTTGACCAAAATCATCTGCGCAGAGTTGAATAGTTTTCTTCATCATAATTTAAAAGCCCAGCGTTTAGAAACAACAAACGTTCCAACCGCAACCAACAAAACAATAATTGGTAAAGCAATGTAATACCGAATATTAAAGAGATAAACGGCGATGTAGAAAAAAAGCTCATTAAAAATAAAAGAGCATACCGAAACCAAAAAGTATCTTTTTAAGGAGTAAAAAAAGGTTTGATTTGAACTAGAAAAAGTTAAATAACGTTGCCCAGAAAAACTAAAACAAAATGCAACTAAAAAAGCAAAAATATTGGCGATCAATGCAGGAGTTGCGAGAAGTTCAACAAATAGAATAGCGCTCAGAAAGTGAACTATTGCAGCCCCTCCTCCTACTAAAACAAAAAGACTAACTTGAGGGAGTCTACGAATCCAAGGAACTATTGTCATTGTCTTTAGCAATCAAATAGAGAGGCCTTTGTTTGACTTCATCAAAAATACGCCCGATATATTCTCCGAGAATACCAATTGATAAAAGTTGCACACCAGAAAAAAGCATTAAAGCAACGGTAATGGTTGGCCAACCGCCAACAGGGTTACCATTAATTAAGGTGTCAAACGCAACAAAAATACCATAAGAGATTGCGATTATTGAAATGAAGCCGCCAATAAACGTCCAAAGTCTTAGAGGTAAAGTACTGAATGCCGTGATACCAGATAAGGCTAGTTTTATAAGACTAGTGATCTTAAAACTAGAAACACCACTAAAGCGATCGGCGGGAACAAAAGGAAGTCCCACAGACTTGAAGCCAACCCAGGCATACAAACCTTTCATAAAGCGATTGCGTTCGGGTAATGTTTTCAGCGCATCAACAACTTTACGGTCTAGCCAGCGAAAATCACCCGCATTTTGAGGAATCGCTACATCTGTGCCTGCACTCATCAAGGAATAAAAGAAACGGGTACCAAAGCGCTTTAAAAACGATTCATTACCACGATCAACAATCACACCGTAAACCATGTCATAGCCATTCTGCCAAAGTGAACACATCTCGGATAATTTATCCATCGGATGTTGAAAATCAGCATCAATCAATAAAACTGCATCACCGCGAGCATAGTCAATCCCAGCAGATAAAGCGGCCTCCTTGCCAAAGTTTCTTGAGAAAGCTAAATAACGAATGCCAGATTCTTTGGCCAATTGCATGGCAACTTCATCCGTATTGTCCTTACTACCATCGTTAATAATGATAATCTCGTAAAGTGGTGTAATGTTAGAGATGGTTAATCTTAAAGTTTCTACAAACTTCATTAAATTGGTCGACTCGTTGTAAGCCGGCACAACTACACTTAAAGAAAATTTTTCTAAACGAGAAGGATTATTGGACATATTCAAATTTTACAGTTAAACCTATAATTACAGACTATAAATCATAATAAACAGAAAGCATCAATTACTAATGCTGGAAAAGGTAAAAAATCAAAAACTAATAACAAATGCATGGCAAATTTTTTTGCTAATAGCATTGATTTGGTTCTTTACCACGGTATTTACCCGCCAAGCCCCGGAATGGGACAATATGGAAGAGCTAGTATGGGCGAGCTCGTTTGAGTGGGGGTATCAAAAACATCCACCCCTTCCATCTTGGATCATCTACCCACTAACGATGCTTTTTGGCAAGGTTATTTGGCTACCGTTCGCACTAGGATTTACGAGCGTCGTTTTTTCTCAATGGATTGTTTACAACTTATATATAAAAATTTGTAAGCAAACAAGAGATGCAATACCACCACATGCGCCACTAGTGTTTGTATTAACCGGATCAATGATTCTCTATTACACCGTTAGAGGTGGAGATTACAACCACAATAGCATGCAACTTTGGTCCATTGCAGCCATGTTTTATTTTTATTATTCAGCGTGGGTAATTGAACGAAGCACTGAGTTTGAGAATCACCAAAAGAAAACGTATTTATTTTTTTGGATATTATTAGGACTTTTTACAGGCCTAGCATTCTTAAGTAAATATAGCGCTGTGGTGCAAATTATTGTTTTATTCGTCCATTTTTTGTTCGAAAAAAGATTTCTAAAAAAGAAAGCATTATTTGGGTTTTTTATTAGTATTACAGTTTGTCTTTTGATCATGAGCCCACACTTGTTTTGGCTTTATGAACAGACCTCTCAAGGACAGGGGCCCCTATTTTATGCCAGAGAGTCGTTAAATGAATCCTCGACCTATGCTACCAAGCTCATTGAATTATTTAGTGGGTTTTTATTGACTCAGGTTTTAAGAGTCTCTCCTGTCATCATAGCCATTTACCTGTTAATTAAATTAAGCAAAAATTCAGATGAATCAAAACTGGTACTCGAGCCAAAAAAGGATTTAAAAACTACGTGGTGGAAAAGATTTTCGCAAAAAGATCGCGTATTTTTAGTTTTCTTTGCGCTTGGTCCAACCTTAGTTGCACTTTTAATAGGCATCATATTTGGCCAAAAAATTGAAGCAAAGTGGGCTGTAACTTTTTATTTAGGAATCGGCATCCTTGGGGCATTGGTTGCGCGAGAAATAGAGGTAATGCAGTTCGTTAAAAAAATCCTGTGGCTACATTTGATATTTGCCATCGGCTACGGCCTCATCGTTGGACCCGGGGCTGATTATCTAGGAAAACAAGGCCGTGGCAATTTTCCAAGCAAAAAACTGAGTGAAGAGATTAATTTAAGATGGCAAGAAAATAGCGCTATTACTCACGGCGCTCCCATCAGCTTCATTGCGGGAGATACCTGGATAATAGGCAATGTGATGATTAATGATCCTGTTTCTCGCGGTAGAAATATCAAGGCTTGGATTGATGCAAACGACCTAGAGTCCCCATGGTTAACAAATGAGGATAAAAAAAAGCCTTTGTTAATCCTCATGGATTACACACCAACACCATCTGGTAAATGGTGGCGTGGTGGACATCCACCATCTGCCAAGGTAATGGAGCTTTTTGCAAAAGCACCTGTCAATGGTGTCGTCTCTATCCCTTGGACGAGTAACAAAAATGCACCACCACTCCAAGTACAATGGGCAATTTTGCCGAGCGGGGAGGAACGTTGAGACCTTTAAAAATAGTTTATGCTGGGACGCCTGAGTTTGCTAAAGTTATTCTGAGTAATATCTTAAAAACGCCACACCAAGTAGTCCTAGTAATGACCCAACCAGATAGACCCTCTGGCAGAGGTTTAAAGATTCATCCGAGCCCAGTAAAAGAAGTAGCCCTTGATCATAATATTGCATTATTGCAACCGACCTCTTTAAAACTCGACGGTAAATATCCAGAAGAAGCCCAGCATGCAAAGGGGCTCCTAGAGGATCTAGACTTTGATGTGATGGTGGTAGCAGCCTATGGTTTGATCTTACCGAAATGGCTACTAGATTTAGCGCAATCTAAGTCGAAGTTGGGTTGTATCAATGTCCACGCATCTTTATTGCCACGTTGGCGCGGAGCCGCCCCTATCCATCGCGCAATTTGGAGCGGAGATGACCAAACAGGTACATGCATCATGAAAATGGCCGAGGGCCTAGATACTGGTCCCATCATTGCACGCGAAAGTTTAGCAATACAAAACTTTGATACAACCCAAACATTACATGATCGATTAGCCTTACAAGGGTCAAGGTTGTTGAACGAGACATTGGATAGTATTGCAAGACAAGAAGATTTGATTTTGCATGAACAATCAGAAATAGGTGTTACTTACGCTCAAAAAATACTCAAAGAAGAAGCTTTGATTGATTGGCATCTGGACGCAAAAGTTCTTGATCGTCAAATTCGTGCATTAAATCCAAGCCCTGTGGCATTGACTCATTTGATCGAAACGCTTTATAAATTATGGCTGTGTGAAGATGTTTCTCCAACATGGGCTCAGCGTAAAACTGGCCAACCTGGCGAGGTGTTAGTCATCAATGATTTCGGTATTGAAATTGCTTGTGGTACGGGAGTACTCAGAATCCTAGAATTACAAAAAGCAGGATCAAAAAGGATGAGCGCAAAACAATTTATTCAAACAAACACAATTAATGTTGGTGAAATATTCAAATAAAAAATTTGTTATATTGTTAAATAATTGATCGGTAAACACGATAGGAGAAGCAATGTTTAATTTAGCTAAAACCGCAATTTTAATGGCAGTTATTACTGCATTGTTTATCTTTGTTGGAGGTGTATTAGGAGGTGGTCAAGGACTTATCATCGCTTTTTTATTAGCTGTTGGTATGAATTTCTTTAGTTATTGGAATTCGGACAAGATGGTACTTCGAATGGTTGGAGCAAATCCTGTTGATGATACAAACTATCCAAAATACTATCAAATGGTTAGAGAGTTATCTCAAAAGGCGGGAATACCAATGCCGAAGGTGTATATTATCGAAGAGGACGCACCGAATGCTTTTGCCACAGGAAGAAATCCAGAAAATGCAGCAGTGGCAGCTACCACGGGAATTTTAAGTATTTTGACAGAAAGGGAGCTGCGCGGTGTCATGGCTCATGAGCTCTCCCACGTTAAACATCGTGATATTCTAATTTCAACGATTGCTGCAACGATGGCTGGAGCAATTTCAAGTTTGGCAAATTTTGCGATGTTTTTTGGTCCAAAAGACAGCGAAGGAAGACCGAATCCAATCGCTGGAATATTAGTCATGTTTTTAGCACCTTTAGCTGCCAGTCTAATCCAAATGACTATTTCAAGAGCCAGGGAATACGAAGCAGATCGTGGTGGTGGAGAAATAAGTGGCGATCCAGAGGCCTTAGCAATGGCATTAAGAAAAATCGAGAGCTATGTAAAGGGCATTCCTTTTCAAGCGATTGAGGAGCATCCTGCCGTCGCACAAATGATGATTATGAATCCACTGTCAGCTGGTGGTTTACGTGGTTTATTTTCAACGCATCCTGACACAGAAGAACGGGTCAGTAAACTTTTACAAATGTCCAAAACAGGAATATATCCAAATTAGTGAATAAGGCAAAAACAACACCCCAATCCGAGTCAAGCAAGTTACCTAGTGAGTTAAAGGGAGCTAACCTTAGTCAAATTCTTCAATATTCTGCCGATGCATTAAACGCTTTAGACGTGGGCACAACCTTGACAGAAAGTTTTGTGAATCTGCCGAAGGAGTTGCGCTCAGCTGTTCAAAGCTTCACATTCACAACACTTCGCCATAAAGCACGTTTATTACATGTGATTTATGAGTTTATTAACAAAGAGCCTGAAATCGAAGTAGAAAACTTACTGCTGGTTGCAGCCAGCGTATTACTTCCGGACTCTCCCAATCAATATAACACACATACCTTAGTCAACGAGGCAGTGAATGCTGCGACCTTATCTACCAAAACACAGTTTGCCAAAGGCATGATTAATGCTGTGATGAGGCGCTGCGTAGAAAACCCACAATTATTTATTGGTCCTATCAATGATGATATTCCGTATTATCAACAGTGGTGGATTAAACGTATGAAAAGAGCTTATCCAAAAGATTGGCGAAGTATTCTTGAGACAAACCTACATGAACCAGGCTTTTATTTGCGCGTGAATACTTCAAAAATCACAAAGCAAGAATATCAAGACTTACTTCAAAGTGAGAGTATTGAGACCATTGATATTCCCCTTGAGTTAATGAAGTTAGCACCAGAAGCTATTAGATTAGCCCATTCGACACCCGTCCAGCAGTTACCGGGATATGACTTAGGTTACTTTAGTATCCAGGACTTAGGCGCTCAATTTTCAGCTCATTTATTGCCGTTAAAACCAGGCCAAACAGTTTTAGACGCATGTTGCGCACCAGGTGGCAAGACTACTCATTTATTAGAGTTAAATACGATTCATTTAAATAGTCTTGAAATAGATGCATCGAGATTAACTAGGGTTCAGGAAAATCTGAGTCGGCTTGGGCTTTCTTCTAATTTAGTACAAGGAGATGCCTGTGAATTATCAACTTGGTGGAATGGTGAAGGTTTTGATGCCGTCTTAGCGGATGTTCCTTGCTCAGCGAGCGGGATTGTACGAAGACATCCAGATATCTTAGAATTGAGAAGAGATGAAGATTTTCAACAGCTTTCAATTACCCAAAAGAAAATCTTAGGTAATTTATGGACAGTACTAAAACCAGGCGGTTTTCTCCTGTACGTAACGTGCTCAATTTTTCCTGAGGAAGGTGAGAACCAGGTGCAATGGTTGATGAAGAACTTTAATGATGCAATAAGATTAGATTGTTTGGGGCAACTACTGCCTAATCAATGGCATGACGGCTTCTTTTATGGGTTATTGCAGAAAAAATAATGAATTTTTGGCGAAAACAACTTTTAATAATACTGACACTGATTTTAGGCTTAATCAGCGCATCAGTATTTGCTGAAGGAATTAAGCTAAGACAAATTCAACTTGAACCTGTTGAATCTAACTGGGTATTAAATGCTTCTTATCAGATAGACTTACCTACCGAGTTAGGTGACGCTGTGAGAAAAGGTGTAACTTTTCATTTTTTAGTAGAGTTTGAGGTTACTAGAGGACGTTGGTATTGGTTTGAAGAGCGTCCAATTCAGGCAATGAAAAATATTCGCCTGTCTTATCAACCCCTCACGCAACAATATCGAATCAACGGTGGCGGCTTAACTATTTCAACGGCCACTTTGGAAGAGGCTCTCTTACAGTTGGGGTCGATTGGCGGATGGCAGGTAGCAGAGCTTTTGGCACTAGACAATAATAAAACCTACCAAGGGATTATTAGAATGCGCCTTGACTTAAGCAAGCTGCCGAAACCATTCCAGATTAATGCCTTGAATGCAAGGGAATGGAATCTTTCTAGTGAAAAACATGCGTTCTCATTTACACCCCACTATCGATTACCTAATAGTAAATGAAGACACTAACGCCCTCCATCCCAAACAAGCCATTTAATGGTCAATACCGACTAAAGCGGGATTTAACAGCATTTATTATTGTTGTATTGATTCTAGCGGTCCTTTTAATTAGTCTTTTAACAGGTATTAGCGCGGATGCGCAAATTCTAGGTCAATATTTTGTGTGGTTATATGCAGCAAATATTATTATTGGGGTGGCGCTTTTACTGTTAATTATTGGCTTAGTTGTTACGTTAACAATCCGCTGGCGGCAAGGCTATTTCGGCACTAGGTTGATTGCTAAGTTAGCGATGATTTTCGGTTTAGTAGGTGTTTTGCCAGGAGCTATTTTATATTCTGTTTCTCTTCAATTCGTAGGTAGGAGTATTGAGTCGTGGTTTGATCTTAATGTTGAATCAGCACTTGACGCAGGATTGAGTTTAGGTAGAAATTCTTTTGAGATGGGACAGAAAGATTTCTTAAATAATGGCCTGACAATCATTCCGAAAGTTTCAGTAGAAAACTTTAGTGAATCTCAGCAAAATTTATTGTGTCAACAATTTGATTTACTTGGTATAGAAATACTGACGGAACAGGGCTCGCAACTTTTAACAAAGCCCTGTACTTCAGAGGCGTTAATTGAAAATTACGCGTATATGGATGTATTGCCAATCTTGAAAAGAGATGGCAAGGTGGCTTTGGTTGATGATTTTGGTGGAGGTAATGGCATTGATAACTATCGGTATATAGCGCTTTACCAACTGCCAAATAAAAAAATTATTAAACTAACAAAAAAGATCCCTAAAGAATTAGCTGAAAATGCAAAAACGATTCAAAACGCTTATAGTGAGTACCAAGCAAAGTCATTAAGCCGCGTTGGACTGCGCAAAATGTATATTGGCTCCTTAACCTTAACGATGTTTATTGCCCTTTTTGTTGCAATAACTTTAGCCTTGATTTTGGGACGTCAGTTGGCTCAACCCTTATTGATGTTGTTAAGAGGTACACAGGCTGTAGCACAAGGTGATCTCTCACCGAAACCTGAAATTAACTCGAATGATGAATTAGGAATGTTAACTCGTCAATTTAACAATATGACGAGACAGCTCCGAGAAACTCGTCAGTCACTTCAAGAGTCAAAAGATTTTTCAGAGTCTGTACTGACTAATTTGACTGCTGGCGTTTGTGTATTTGACCAAGACTTTAAATTACTTGTGGCTAATGAGGGTGCCAAAAGAATTTTAGAGCGCGATTTAACACAAGTAATTGGTAAAGTGCTGAGCTCAATTCCGGAACTATTATTCTTCGAAACCAATATTAAAGAAGCTTTTAAAGCAAATTTAATTTCTATTGGTGGTGAAGATAGCCTTAATTCAAGCTCAGGCAATCAACCCTCTTGGCAAAGGCAGCTCACCTTATATGACAACCCATTGGATGAAGAAAAAACTATTCCAACGCTTCTGACGCGAGGCACAGAGTTGGTTGGAAAACAATATATTATTGTATTTGATGATATTACCGAAGTCATTACTGCCCAACGTGCGCTTGCTTGGGGAGAAGTTGCTCAGCGTTTGGCGCATGAAATAAAAAATCCCTTAACGCCTATTCAATTATCAGCAGAAAGAATTTACCAAAAGTTGGCTGGAAAAATTCCAACGGAACAAGAGGATATTGTCGTTAAGCTAACGAATACGATTATTCATCAAGTGCAAGCGATGAAGACGATGGTTAATAATTTTAGAGACTTTGGAAAAAAACAATCGCCCAATATGCAGGAAATAGATTTGAATCAATTGATTAATCAAATTATGGGTTTATATGAAAATAACCATATTGATTTGAAGTTGGATTTAGACTGCCCTCACATTGTTGGCGATCCAACTCAGCTCCGTCAAATTATTCATAACATATTACAAAATGCATTAGATGCTGCCATAGAAATTCACTCAGAACCTGAGATTGAAATAAAAACAGAAATGGTAAGTCATGAAGACCATTTAGGAAATATCGAAAAATTAGTAAGGTTTTCAGTTGCCGACAATGGTCCAGGATTCTCGCCTCGAATTCTCAGTCGAGCTTTTGAGCCCTACATCACCTCTAAATCAAAAGGTACTGGTTTGGGTCTTGCGGTAGTAAAGAAAATTGTTGATGAACATGGGGCAAGAATAGAGTTAAAAAATAGAATGAGTAAAGAAGTGATTCGTGGCGCAAGAATTTCAATTTTGTTTCAAAAATTGGCTTAACTTGGGTAGCGAATTATTTGGCTTAATGAAGTATTAAAATTGTTTTACAGGAAGAAAAAGAATGGCAAATATATTAGTAGTTGATGACGAAATGGGAATCCGGGAGTTGCTTAACGAGATATTAAGCGATGAAGGTCACGTGGTTTATTCTGCTGAGAATGCGCAACAAGCGAGGACCGTGCGTGATCAACTTCAACCTGATCTTGTGTTACTCGATATCTGGATGCCAGATACCGATGGTGTAACACTTTTAAAAGAATGGTCAAAAGATAATAAGTTGACGATGCCAGTCGTGATGATGTCAGGACATGCAACCATTGATACTGCTGTAGAGGCTACTCGTATTGGAGCATGCAATTTTTTGGAAAAGCCAATTGCTTTACAGAAGTTGCTAAAAACAGTTAATCAAGCTTTAGAAAGAGTTTTACCAAAAGATGATGTTTTTAAGACGAGTTCAAACGTCATTAAAGAATATTCAACAACGATGCTCGTTAATACGGGTGAAAAATCTAACGTATCTGATTCTTCAAGGCAACATACTGATGGTGAGTTTATAGCTCCAAGTAGTGCTCATGCAGAGTTAAGTCCTGGTCATTTTGATTTACCACTTCGAGAAGCCAGAGATATTTTTGAAAAGGCATATTTCGAGTATCACCTTAAGAAAACAGGTGGTAGTATGACTAAAGTTTCAGAGTATACCGGCCTTGAGAGGACTCATTTGTATAGAAAGTTAAAGGCTTTAGGGATTGATGTTCGAAAAGCTGGCAATAATGGAAATTAACTCCAAAATAACTGACTAGCTAAATTTAAAGGCATAACAATCAAAGAACTTATTCAGATTGAAAATAAATAACGAAGTAAATATACTATGGGGTACTCTAAGTTCTTTATCTCTATATGAACTTCAGTTATAATATTCGATTATGGCCTGGTAGCTCAGTCGGTAGAGCAGAGGATTGAAAATCCTTGTGTCGGTGGTTCGATTCCGCCCCGGGCCACCAAGAATCACGATAGCCCATTTGTTGGGCTATTTTTATTTCAAGTACTTAATGGTGCTTAGACCTTGTGCCTAGCGTGTTTAGTCAGAGTCCACAGATATAATCCGTCAATCAGGATTCCACCACTCTGGTTCTAGAGTGAGGTATCTCGTTCATGACGTGTCCTTTAAAAGGACATGTCAATTAAACATCCCCGCGTCAGTCGATGTCGTTTTAAACGACAATATCTTTCAGTTGCCGTACTAGCCGGGGAATCATTCTTTCATTGGTAGAGCCATAGCCAATGACAAGGCCAAATAATTTTGCCTTGTTAGGGCGGATATAAAAATCACTAAGG
>CANFME010000013.1 GCA_947448305.1 Burkholderiaceae bacterium | reverse complement strand
TGATCAAGTAACAGCATGGAAGAAAGTAACACAAGCAGTTCACGAGAAAGACGGCAAGATTGTTTTACAGCTTTGGCATGTCGGACGTATTTCTCACTCGTCCCATCATCCAGAAGATGGTTTACCGGTAGCCCCATCTGCAATACGCCCAAGTGGAAAAGTTTATACCGCACAATGGTCACAAGAAGATTATGAAACGCCACGTGCCTTAGATATCACTGAGATTGCCGGATTGGTTGAGTCATATAAGCATGCTGCGTCCTTAGCAAAAGAAGCGGGCTTTGATGGTGTTGAGGTACACGCTGCGAATGGCTATTTATTAGACCAATTTTTACAAGATGGTACGAATCACCGAACTGATGAATATGGTGGAAGTATTGAAAATCGTTGTAAATTATTATTTGAAGTATTAAACGCAGTAACACAAGTATGGGATTCTGAGCAAGTTGGTGTAAGACTTTCTCCATATGGAACCTTCAGTGATATGAGTGATAGTGATCCAGTGGGTCTATTTAACTACTTAATCGGACAATTGAATACTTTCAATTTGTCTTATCTCCACCTCATTGAACCACGCTCTACTTCAGCTGGTGGTAGTGATGAGGTCTTAGAAAATGTTCCAAGTACGGCAACTTTGTTTAAGAATCTATTTAAAGGAAAAGTTATCATGGCCGGAGGATTTACGCGTGAATCAGCCGAAGAAGCAGTTTCAACAGGCAATGCAGATGCTGTAGCATTTGGCAGAATTTACATAGCAAATCCCGATTTAGTGAAAAGATTCGAGTTAAATGCTCCCCTTAATCAATATAATCGTGGAACCTTCTACGGTGGTGCTGAAGTAGGATATACAGATTATCCATTTTTGGCAGAGTGATAAAAGCTATTAATTTTTAGAAAAAAGGGTTGGTCATGAAAGTAATTCCTAGAGATATTTATTCGGCATTTATTTTGCAGGGTGAACCCCTTATTGAAGGTAATCAATCTGGGAAACTTCATGATTTAACCTTCGGACTCAAAGACGTCTTCGATGTAGCAGGATTCCCAACAACCTTTGGGAGTCCAGATTGGACTAGCACCCATCCAATTGCAAATGAAACAGCCCCCATCGTTACTCAATTACTAGACGCTGGCGCAACCCTAGTTGGAAAGACGCATACGGATGAGTTGACTTACAGTATCTTAGGCATGAATGTACACTTTGGTACTCCGGTAAATCCGCTGAACCCGAATCGTGTTCCTGGAGGTTCTTCTAGTGGATCTGCAGTGTCTGTTGCGGGAAATTTGGTTGATTTTGCAATTGGTACCGACACCGGTGGATCGGTACGAATTCCTGCAAGTTTTTGTGGTATTTACGGAGTCAGGCCAACGCATGGCAGGATTTCCTTGCAACATGCAAGACCGCTTGCAAAAAGCTTTGATACCTTAGGTTGGTTTGCGCGTGATACACAAACATTACTGAAAGTTGGCAAAGTATTGCTTGGTGATGAACCACAACAAGTAATCGAATCTAAAATCATTATTCCAAAACAAGCCTTAGGCGTTCTCTCGAATGAGCTTCAAGCAATCTTTATGCACAAAGTAAAAGAGATTTTTAAAGATTTCCAGGTTGAAGAGCTTGATTTAGAGTGGATGCAATTACGCAATTTTGCTGAAACGTTTAGAGTGATTCAAGCTAGAGAAATTTGGCTTGAACACGGACAGTGGGCCAGTCAAAACTTTGAGCATTTTGGCCCTGGTATTAAACAACGATTTTTAATTGCAAAAGACATCTCAGAAGAAGCAGCTAACAGTGCGAAGGATGTGCGTAAGGCAATTCAAACGCAGTTAAATCAAATATTGATACCTAATACGATGTTTTTAGTTCCAACTGCTAGTAATCTCGCCCCTTTACTGACCAGTTCAGCTGAAGAATTAGAACAATTTCGTAAAGATACTTTTCAGTTGGTATCGATTGCCGGCTTGGGTGGATTGCCACAGGTGAATATTCCGGCTTTCAAAATCAATGGCTGTGGCTTTGGAATTTCCTTAATTGGGGCACATCATTCTGATTTACAGCTTTTAGACTTTGTTCATAAAAATTCAGGATTTAAGGTGGAAAATTAAATTAAGGGTGGGAACTATGAGCAATTCTTTCCATGAGTTGCTTAAGAATTACTCCATCGGTATTTTTTAATTCATCCAGAATCGTGTAATGATTTTTACTTGGTACGCTCGTGAATGTCCCTGGTAAGTTCAAATTATTTCGATACTCAAAGTAGTTTTTAGATTGGTTCTGCATCTCAGGTAATTCATCAGATCCAACAAAAATATCAATTATTTTGGTTGGATGCTGTAACAGATGAATAGGTGAGTTGCGATTCGACATAGCTTCATCTAATCTCAATAGATCATTTACATAACAAAAGCGCATCGGCTCGAGATCGTAAATACCGCTAATAGCGGTCACTCCATTAACCTTAGGGTGGTGTATTTGCATCGAAGCAAGATGGGCGCCGGCTGACCAGCCCACTAACCAAAAATTCTGACTTTTGAATTGATTCTTCTGTACAAAAGTAACTAATGCCTTAATGCCGTTATTGATATCAATCACAATTTGATCCATTGAAGCACTTGGCGCTAAACGATATCCAAGCATGGCAACATTGATATTTTTTGTCAGCAAAGCCGGCACAATAAAAGCAAAATCATCTTTAGAGCGCATCTGCCAAAATCCACCGTGTATAAAAGCAATGGTTGGCGCATCTTTGTTAGCAAGGTAGAAGTCAAATGCTGGAAACAGCTCTTTAGAATAAGGAATGTCTGTCTGAAAAGAGCGAGTGTTTTTAACTTTTAAACTAGACAGCTGCCAAGCTTGCATGATTTCTGAACTATTAGCAACAGCTTTAGAGTTGTTGTATGCAGTATCTAACTGCTCTTTCGTAAAATTTTTCCACATAGTGCGTTTCTATAATTTAAATGAGCTGATTACATCTTCGCACAGGTAGGTATCTCATGTCACATAATGGTGCAGTTGATTGTTTATTACTGGCACAATAAAAATTTTACAAAGAAAAATCAGCAGAGACTGTAAAGTAATATGCTATAAATTCAAAAACATTAAATAACTGGAGTTATTTTGATTAATACATTATTTGCCAATAACGGCATGGCAACCTCGCCACATCATTTAGCTAGCCAATCGGCTTTAAAAGTATTACGTGATGGGGGGAATGCGATAGAAGCAATGGTGGCGGCTGCTGCAACGATTGCAGTCGTTTATCCTCATATGAATAGTATTGGTGGCGATGGTTTCTGGTTAATCTTAAAACCGAACGGAGAGCAGATTGCCATTGACGCATCGGGAGCTTCAGCAGCATCTGCCACAATAGAAATGTACCTTGATAAAGGTCTTCAAAAGATTCCATTTCGTGGCGCCATAGCAGCAAATACCGTAGCAGGAACCATTTCAGGATGGCAAAAGGCTCTTGAAGTTTCCGCTACTCTGGGAGGGAGTAAACCCCTTAATCAATTATTAAATGATGCTATTCAATATGCTGAAGAAGGTTTTCCAGTAACAAATGGTCAAAGTGAACTGACTAAAAATAAATTAGCCGAGCTAAAAGATATTCCTGGATTTGCAAAGACCTTTTTAGTAGAGGGGCAAGCCCCCAAACCGATGAGTATCATGACCAATCAACCATTAGCTAATACCTTAAAAAAACTTGTAAGTGATGGGCTAGATAGTTTTTATCGAGGCGATTTGGCACAACTAATTGCCAAAGATTTAATGAGTGTTGGTTCCCCAATCTCCCTTGAAGATTTACATCAGCATTTTGCTCAAATCAAAGATCCACTCCATCTACAACATAGCCTTGGTAATTTATATAATGTTCAGCCACCTAGCCAAGGTTTAGTTTCGTTAATTATTCTTGGTTTATTAGACCGAACTAATTTAAAAAATGTTCAGGCAGATTCAGCAGATCATGTGCACTTAGTTGTCGAAGCAACAAAGCTGGCATTTCAAATAAGGGACTCAGCAATTACTGATCCAAGTTACATGAAAAAGGCTGCCCAAGAGTATCTTGATCCATCCTTTTTAGATGGCTTAGCTAAATCAATCAAGATTGATCAAGCGATGAGCTGGGGTGAAGGCAAAGGACCAGGGGATACTATCTGGATGGGAACTGTGGATAAAGATGGCCTAGCAGTTTCATTTATTCAAAGCATTTACCATGAATACGGGAGTGGCATTGTTTTAGAATCAACGGGTATTAATTGGCAAAATCGTGGCGCATCATTCAGTTTAGATAAAAACCACATTAATGCTTTGATGCCAAAGAAAAAGCCGTTTCATACCTTGAACCCTGCTGGGGCTAGGCTTCATGACGGACGTGTAATGGTGTATGGAAATATGGGAGGCGATGGCCAACCACAGAGCCAGGCTGCTGTCTTTACACGTTACGCAGTCTTCAATCAACCGTTGCAAACGGCAGTTACGGCCCCTAGGTGGCTTTTAGGTAGAACCTGGGGACAAAGTTCAGATACTTTAAAGCTTGAGAGTCGATTTCCAGAAAATGTCTTTGAGGAATTGACAGCGAGGGGCCATGAGGTAGAAAAGATGGGAGTATTTGATTCTGCGCTAGGTCATGCTGGAGCAATTGTTCGCCTACCTAATGGTGTTTTACTAGGAGCAACAGATCCACGTGCAGACGGAGTTGTAGCAGCCTTCTAAATGCTTGATACGCTACATTTTTACTAAATAAGAATAAATAATTGAATTTGAGAGGGCAACATTATGGATCGCATAACCTGCCCTTAATCTAAATACAAATAAAAAACCCCCATTTTTAGCGAAAGGAATGCGAAAGGCTAGAGTATGATGAGTTTGATATTCAAAATAACGATTTGAAAGCTCAAGTTTTGACATTAAGTAAAAAGCAGTTTTATGTTTCTATTGGTATGGCTAGTCTAGGCGCTGTTTTCTTTTCAGGAAAAGCGATTTTAATTAAGCTTGCCTATCGATATGGTACTACTTCAGAGGTGTTTTTGGCACTGCGTATGGCAATGGCGTTCCCTATTTTTTGGCTAGTGTATTTCTTTTCGGGAGAAAGAAAAGGTCAACAGAAGTTAGAGTTTAGAGAAATTCTTCAAGTTGCCGGCCTAGGTTTTTGTGGATACTTCCTTTCGAGTTACGTTGATTTTTTAGGCTTACACTATATTTCCGTCGGATTAGAGCGCATCATCTTGTATCTCACTCCCGCAATCGTTGTCATCTTTTCCTATTTCTTTTTAAAAAAGACTATCACCAAGTTTCAGTGGATATCGATGGTGGTCGGCTACATCGGTGTCACCATGGCTTTCTTGCAAGATGCAATGACTAACGGTCAAGCAGCTTGGATTGGCATGAGTTTGGTTTTTTTAAGTGCTTGCTTGTATTCAGCTTATTTAATCTTTGCAGGCGAAATTGTTAAAAAAGTTGGCAGTATTCGACTTGTGACTTTTGCAAGTAGTTTTTCAGCTCTTTATAGCGTGATACAAATGATGTTTCATCACCCACAAGAATTGCTTGATCAGCATTTGAATGTTTATTTACTCAGTTTAATCAATGCCGGTCTATGTACGGTTATTCCAATGATGTTTATTATGCTTTCGGTTCGAAGAATTGGTTCTGCCCTCACTTCTCAAGCTGGTATCTTAGGGCCCTTATCGACGATATTCATGGGGTGGTATTTTCTTGGTGAAGAAATAACCTTTTTTCAAATGTCAGGATTATTCCTCGTTGTGATTGCAATGTGGTTATTAATGAAAAGTCAAAACTCCCAATCGATAAATTAAGCGCAACTAAGTGATTGCCCTAGTAACTATTTACAAAAAAAGTTTTATAGTTAATTAGTTAAGAATATAACTACTTAGGCAACACATCAAGGATTACGCTTGCGTATTTTTCGTAAAAATTTCAAATACATCTTTGGGTTTATTAGCCTGTGTACAAACACAATGCTAAATGCCAATCCTTTGGCGAGCCCAGAGTTAAAAGATCCAAGATTCATTGAAAAATTAGCTATTTCATATCAAACAAATTGTAGTCATTGCCACTCTGGCGAAGCTCCTAGCGCTCCTCGCATTGGAGCCTCTGCTGATTGGACTAAGCGACTTAGCGCAGGATTTAATTATTTGTATGAATCAGCCATTGAGGGTATCCCAAATACTGCAATGTCGGCAAAAGGCGGCCATACTGAATTGTCAAATGAAGAAATTAAAAACCTAGTGCATTATTTTTTGTTAATGGCTAAGATTGACTCACAAGCAATACAGGCAGCTTTGAAGTATGACGAATTACAAATAAAAGATAGGGAGTTTATTTCTCTTGATCAATTTCGTTTAGGATATTTAGAGAAAAAGAACTTCAGTAAAGAAGAAACTTATTTTGCGAAGTTTGACGAATATGATACCCACCGAGATGGTCGATTGAATCAAACCGAATTTTTAAAAATGAGAGCTGATTTACAAAAAATACAAAGATCTTCCAAATTATCGGATGTTGAGTTACAACAAAATATCCTAAATACTTTATCAAAAGTAAATGGTATGCCCCCAGCTGGTATTCGTGTAGCAGTAAAGAATGGTAATGCTGTTATTAACGGGGTAGTTGGTGATGACGCCGTGTTAGATAGAGCTTTTAAATCGATTCGATGGTTGCCAGGCTTACAAAAACTGGATAACCGATTGATAACTGCAGAAATGATGGCATTTGATTAATTTTTAATATGTTCAACTTTAATAATTAGATGGAGAGTCTATGAGTTTATTAAGTCCAGAAGAGATAGCTACCTTAGCACCAGCGGAGTCGTCTATTTTCCCTGCTCCAATTCCAGTTCAGTGTGTTTCGAGTGATGAGTTTATGCCCCAGCCTCAAACTCAAAAACAAAAGGAATATGAAAATCGAGTAAAAGCCTATGGTGCAAAGCTCGCGAGAAGTCAGGGAATGGCTCGCCGTACATTTTTTAAATCAGCTTCCGGAATGGCAACTGCATTTTTAGCAATGAACGATACCTATGGCCCCATGTTCTCAGTCACGCAGGCAGAAGCTGCTACGCCAGAGATGGCCGATGAGCGAGCTAATGGCCTCAAAGGCCAATTTATTATGGATATGCATACCCATTTTTTAAGAGATGATACAAAAATCCAATCCTTTTTACAGCAAAGATTGGCTGTGGGTAAAGCGGGTTGGAATCCTGCTCTCGTTGACAAAGCTCAAACCATTGATGACTTAAAGTTTGCAAACTATTTGAAGGAAATGTACTTAGATAGTGATACGAAAGTATGTTGTATTAGTGGTGCTCCTTCAGAAGTTGAGGGAGATTGGTTTTTAACCAATGACATGAAAGTAAATGCGAGAGCTACCATTAATTCAATCGCAGGATCAAAAAGAGCGTTTGCACATGCCATTTTTACGCCTGGTTACGATGGTTGGATGGATGAAATTGACCGTGCAATCGAAGTACTTAAACCGGATTCTTTTAAAGGTTACACGATTGGCGATAACACCCATAAAGATTTATCAAAGCATCCTTGGCGATTAGATGATGAAAAACTTGTATACCCTGCCTATGAGAAATTTGTCAAAGCAGGATTGAAAAATGTATGTATACATAAAGGACTATTCCCACCATCTGTGGAAAAGAGATTTCCCAATTTATTGAATTATGTTAATGTAAGCGATGTAGGTAAGGCAGCAAAAGATTGGCCACAACTGAATTTCATTATTTATCACGGTGGTTATCGTTACGCCGGTGGAGGTAAGGCTGAGGATGCATGGGAGCAGTTTGAAAAGACAGGTCGAATTGATTGGATTACTGATCTCGCCGAAGTACCAGCAAAGTATGGAGTAAAAAATGTCTATGCGGATGTAGGACAATTATTTGCTCAAACCACGATTGTTGATCCACGTTTGTCAGCCGTGATGATGGGGCAATTAATCAGGGGACTTGGTCAAACTAACGTTGTTTGGGGGACCGATGCCATATGGACAGGTTCGCCACAATGGCAAATTGAAGCCTTTCGCCGTTTAGAAATCCCTGAAGACATTAGAAGAAGATACGGCTATAAACCACTGGGGGAGGCTAATGGACCAGTAAAGAATGCAATTTTTGGCGAAAACAATGCAAGGATCTACAATTACACAACAAAGCAACGCGCAGAATTAGAAGGAGACAAAATTCTACAGGCGAAAAACATCTATGAAAAAGATGGGCCAAATAGAACGAACATGTCTTATGGATACGTTAATTTAAATAAAAATCAAGCCTAAAAAAATTAATTAGGTTAATCTAAGTTTGATGAATACTAAAAGGAGACAGTCATGTATCAAAAGTTTTTTAGAGCAACTACCCTTGTTGCTACATGTTTATTTTTAATATCCTGTAGCCATTTCAATGCTAATGATCCGATAGTTCAGAAGGTGTATGAGGATGGTAAAAATTTAAACGATTGGAATTTAGTAGGTAATGCGAACTGGCGTTTACAAAGAGGCTCTATTCAGGCAGACTTCCTAACTAGTAAACTACCAAGTTACTTGGTAACGAAAGTTAAGTATCAAAATTTCCATATTTACACTGAGTTCTGGGCTGATAGCCAAACCAATAGTGGCGTCTTTATTCGTTGTCAAAACCCTGAAAAAATTGATGCAGTCAGTTGCTATGAAGTGAATATTTGGGATGCAAGACCTGATCCATCTTATGGTACCGCAGCGATTGTAGATATTGCTAAAGTGTCGTCACCTTATCCTAAGGCCGGTGGTCAGTGGAACACAATGGAAATCACTGCAAACGGTAGTCAATTGATTGTTAAATTTAACGGCGTTGAGACGGTGAATGCGCGGGATGATAAATTAAAAGATGGATTTATCGCATTGCAGTACGGCAGCGGTATTATTAAGTTTAGAAAATTTTATATGAAACCAATTAATTAATGATGATGAAAGCCGCCACGTACCATGGGTTTGGTAAAGCCCTTGATGTTTTAAAAATTGAGCATTTGGCTATACCTAGACCCGGATCCAAACAAATTGTAGTAAAGATGGCTACCAGTGGTATGAATCCATCTGATACTAAGCTAAGGTCGGGTACGTCGCGGGCTTTGACTGATAGTTGGCAAATTCCTGGAAGTGATGGAGCCGGAACGATTTATGAAATGGGTGACGGTGTTACATCGTTTCATATTGGCCAAAGGGTCTGGGTGTTTAATGCAGCTTATTTGAGGCCCAATGGAACGGCTGCAGAATATTGTTTGTTAGAAGATTGGATGGTCGTACCATTACCAGAAGACTTGAGTTTTCAAGAGGGGGCCTGTTTAGGCATTCCAGTGATGACGGCTCATCGTTGTTTATTTTCTGATGGAGACTTACAAGGAAAAACGGTCCTAGTTGCTGGAGGAGCTGGCGTAGTTGCTAACTACGCAATACAACTGGCTAAATGGGGCGGAGCAACAGTAATAACTACAGTAAGTTCAGAGGCCAAAGCCCAGCATGCGAAACGTGCTGGCGCTGATTTTGTTCTCAACTATAAAACAGAAGACATCGTAAAACGGGTGAATGAAATCACCGATGATCAAGGCGTTGATCGTGTGATCGAGGTGGATTTTGGTGCTAATTTGCACTTGAATGCCCAAATACTTAAACCTGGTGGCACGAGTGTGATGTATGCCTTTGTGGCACCTCCGACCTTGCCGTTACCAATTGGTGCTTTAATGTCGAAAAATATCACATTAAAATTTACTTTAATCTATACGATCACTCCTGAGCAAAGAGAGAAAATCATATCTGACATTAATCAGTGGCTGGCAGTCAAAAAGCCATTTTTTGCAATTGCTCAAGAATATTCACTGGATCAGATTGCAGACTCCCACTTAGCGATTGAGGGTGGGAACAAGATAGGGCACATCATTATCAATATTTAGTGCAATACCTAATTAAACTTCTAATGATTCGCTAAGTGATAGCCAACTTTCCTCAAGTTTTGCTAAATCATCTTCTAATGACCCAATCTTTTGGCTCGTTGTCGTAATCTCTTTAAGATCCGTTAGCGATTCAAGTTGTTCATGAAGATGCTTTCTTTCGGAGGTGAGCTTCTCAATTTTTTCATTAACTTTTTCTAATTCCTTTTGAATCTTTTTCTGCTCTGGTGTAACAAATGCTTTTTTAATAACAGGAGTCGGTTCAATCGTTTTAGAAGCCACAGGGGTAATTGGTGTTTGACCCTCTTTTTTGGCAAGTTCTCTTTGACGTTTTGCCTCATCAAGAAGATATCTTTGATAATCTTCAAGGTCGCCATCAAATGGTGCGATACCACCTTTAGAAACCATCCAAAACTCATCACATACGGCTCTGAGCAGGGCGCGGTCATGACTAACTAACATTACGGTACCTTCAAATTCATTCAAGGCCATCGAGAGAGCCTCACGAGTGGCGAGGTCTAAGTGATTGGTTGGTTCATCTAAAAGTAGTAGGTTAGGGCGTTGCCAAACAATCATACAAAGAACCAAACGTGCTTTTTCTCCGCCGCTCATCGTACCTACAGCTTGAAAGATCATGTCACCACTAAAGTTAAACATGCCTAAAAATGCTCTTAGATCTTGTTCCCTAGTTGGCTGACCACTTAAATTCCCTTCCGAAGTAGTCTTCTTGACTAATGCAATCATATGTTCAAGAGGATTGTCTTTCGGATTTAAAACATCGAGTTCTTGCTGCGCAAAATAACCAATATTTAAGCCTTTACCCTCAACAATCTCTCCAGCGATCGTCTTTAGCGTTCTCGCAATTGTTTTAACGACAGTTGATTTTCCCTGACCATTGGCACCTAATACGCCAATGCGCTGCCCAGCAAGTACAGACTTACTTACATTTTTAATGATGGTGGTTGGCATAGAGTTGCCATTCTCAGGTGACGCTGGATAACCAAAAGATGCTTCTTGAATAGACAACATTGGGTTAGGAAGGTTAGCAGGCTCTTTAAATTCAAAAGTAAAATCTGCTTCAGCCAATAGAGGAGCTATTTTTTCCATACGGTCTAGAGCTTTTACTCGACTTTGCGCTTGCTTTGCCTTACTAGCTTTTGCTTTAAAACGAGCAATAAATTTTTGTAGGTGGGCAATTTTTTCTTGTTGCTTAGAAAAAGCACTTTGCTGAAGTGCCATCTGTTCCGAACGCTGCTCTTCAAAAGAGCTGTAATTTCCACCGTAGCGATTTAATTTAGCATGTTCGATATGCACCGTAACATTAGTGATGGAGTCTAAAAACTCGCGATCGTGACTAATCACAATCATTGTGCCAGTATATTTCTTTAACCAAGCCTCAAGCCAAACGAGTGCATCTAAATCTAGATGGTTGGTGGGTTCATCAAGTAGTAATAGTTCAGATGGACACATCAAAGCTCTAGCTAACTGAAGGCGCATTCGCCACCCACCAGAAAAACTATTTACTGGATTATTCAGTTCGCTCAACTTAAACCCGAGTCCTAGAATTAATGACTGGGCTCTGGCCGGGGCATCATGCGCACCGCAATCATAATAGTGCATATAGGCATTAGCCATTCTGTCACCGTCACCACTCAACTCTGCAGCGTCAACTTCAAGTTGAGCAGCTACTAGATCTGTATCACCCTCGATTACGAAATTTGTCGCACTTTCTTCGGTTTCTGGCATATCCTGTGCTACCTGGGCCATCCGCCATTGAGTCGGAATACTAAAATCACCGCCATCTTCATGCAGGGAGGTGTTTAATAAAGCGAATAATGAAGACTTACCAGCACCATTGCGGCCAACTAGACCTACTTTTTCCGCAGGGTTAATGGTTACGTTGGCTTGGTCCAAAATAACCTTTACACCTCGTCTTAGGACCACATTTCTTAATTGAATCATATTAGGGGGGATTTAAAGACTTTAATTAACAGGCACTATTATGCCCTGTTGAAGTAACTTAGAAATTTCTATTTGACAAATTTTGGATATCGTAGCCCCAAATGATAACGATTCTCGTTTGTATTATAATTGAAATTAAACATTAAAAAATAGAGTAATGAATTTAGATCAAGCAGACAACGGACAAATATTACGTGTAAAGAGAATTCACTCCTTACCGGAATCTACCGAATTGATACATCAACTAGAAGATATTGGGTTTATACCCGGTGAACAGGTGAGTGTTCTAAGAAGAAACATACTCGGTGGAGATCCGATGATGATTCGAGTGGGCACCTCTACTTTTGCTCTCAGAAAAAATGAAGCTTCTCTGGTTGAGGTTGAACCCATTTAATCTTATGTCTGAATCTAAAGTTAACTTTTATCCTAAAGAGCCGTTGATTGCTCTAGTGGGTAATCCTAATAGCGGTAAAACCTCCTTATTTAACTTACTTACTGGCGGCAAACAAAAGGTAGCGAATTATGCTGGAGTAACAGTTGAGCGTAAAGAAGGAAGATTGTTTTTGAGTGGTGATAAATTTGTCCGCATTTTAGATTTACCTGGGGTCTATAGCTTATATCCACGTTCATTAGATGAGCGGATTACTTGTAATGTCCTAGCTGGAAGAGCAGAAGGTGAAAAAAAACCAGACTTAGTTCTTTGTGTTTTAGATGCCACTAATTTAAGAAGAAATCTAAGACTAGTCCTCGCAGTAAAAAGAATGGGCTTACCCTGTATCGTAGTTTTAAACATGATTGACTTAGCAAAAAAACGGGGTATTGAGATCGATGTTGCTCGTTTATCCGAAGAGTTGGAACTTCCGGTCGTTACCTCAATTGGGGTTAAAACAAAAGGCGATGATAACTTACGACAAATGTTTACGAATATGGACTTTAGTAAACAAGGATTAAAAGCTTTACAGGCAAGTGTTGAATTAGATAGCCCGCCTAGAGTAGAAGCAGATAATCAAATTGTTCAAGGAATTTTAAAGCGTTTGGATCTTGATAAGATTATCTTAGATCCACTAAGTGATCGGCTTGATAAATTTTTACTTCATCCAATTCTGGGACCTCTCTTATTGATGGTCATTTTATTTTTAGTGTTTCAGGCAGTTTTTTCTTGGGCAGCATTCCCGATGGAGCTCATTAAAGACGCAACGGCATGGACGGGCGACTTCATCGGCGATTGGTTACCAGATGGTTGGGTGAAAAGCCTAATCGTCAACGGCATCATTGCAGGAGCAGGTGGTGTAATCGTTTTCTTGCCACAAATTCTAATTTTGTTTTTCTTTATATTAGTTCTAGAGGAGAGCGGTTATTTACCAAGGGCGGCGTATTTATTAGACCGTCTAATGGGCTCAGTCGGCTTATCAGGGAGATCTTTTATTCCCTTGCTTTCAAGTTTTGCTTGTGCCATTCCGGGAATAATGGCGACTCGTACGATTTCGAATACGAGGGATCGCATCGTGACGATTCTAATAGCGCCTCTCATGACTTGCTCAGCAAGGTTGCCAGTCTATTCACTATTAATTGCAGCTTTCATTCCCGATAAAAATTTAGGGATGGGAGTCGGGTTACAAGGCTTAGTATTATTTATCTTGTATCTGAGTGGTATCTTGGGCGCGCTGATTATTGCTTGGATTTTAAAACGCTTTACTGGTAATAAATCACAAGTTCATCCTCTATTAATGGAACTACCGGAGTACCATTTGCCAGGAGTTAAAAATATCCTTATTGGACTTTGGCAAAGAGTACTCATTTTTTTAAACCGTGTGGGAGGTACTTTAATGGCTCTTACCATCGGACTTTGGTTTTTAGCAAGTTATCCGGCGGCACCAATAGATGCTACAAGACCTGCCATTGAATATAGTTTCGCTGGGATATTGGGTAAATTACTAGCAAAAGTATTTGAACCCATTGGCTTTAATTGGGAAATTAGTATTGCATTAATACCAGGTATGGCGGCAAGAGAAGTTATTGTTAGTTCTTTAAGTACGGTATATGCACTATCCAGCAGTGCTCAAAAGGACGCTGATGCTCTGATACCTATTATTTCGCACCAGTGGAGTTTAGCAACTGCATTATCCCTACTTGCTTGGTTTGTCTTTGCTCCACAATGTTTATCAACCATTGCTGCAGTTAAAAGAGAGACCGGGGGTTATAAAATTCCACTGATTATGCTCAGTTATTTATTTGCCTTGGCGTATTTAGCATCTTTTATTACCTACCGTGTTGCACTAATGTGGGGCATGGGGTAAAGTGTATCGATAACCTCAGGGTCGGAGGAGAATTAAACTCAAAAAGAATAAAAAGTTCATTAGGTAAAAATAATAAAATTATGGAAACATATGCTAAATAAGAAAATTATCCATTTGTTTACATTTTTAGCTCTAATCACGATAAATAATGCACAGGAAGTTATGGCTATTGAAGAACCAAAATTTGAACAATTACGAAGTTTTGATTCGTTCGAATTAAGAAAATACCCCCAGTTAATTGTTGCTGAAGTCACAGTATCCGGAGATCGAAGTGAAGCATCTTCTGCCGGATTTCGTAAAATAGCAGATTTTATTTTTGGCAACAACTCTGGTGTTGGTAAGCAGTCCAAAATTGAAATGACGACTCCAGTAATCACTGAGCCCATTAAAATTGAAATGACAGCACCGGTGGGAATACAAGCGACAAATAGTAAAAATAGCTGGAATATTCAATTTGTGATGCCAAGCCAATACACTTTGGAGACATTACCTAAGCCAAATAATGACGAGGTCAGAATTATACTTGTTCCCGAAAAGTTTTATGCAGTAACAAAATTTTCAGGGTTTACTGGTGATGAATCTGTAGCAGAAAATACGACTTATTTAAAAGCATGGATGGCTAGAGAAAAGTTAACTGCTGTTGGACTACCTAAACTCGCAAGATACAATCCTCCTTGGACTTTGCCATTTTGGCGAAGAAATGAAATTCTGATAGAAGTAAATCCAAACTAAACTTCATTACCGCTGACAATTAAACCAAATAATCTAAGGCTAACTCAATTGCTATTGTCTAGGTAACAAAAGAACTTTATAAATTGCAAGTCTAAGTATGACCAAAGGTCTTTAGTCACGTGAGTCCTCAGGTCATTACAAGTATCCTCAGCCAGAAATCTAAACGAAGAAACAAGGTTAAAAAAAACCGGCTACTAAGAGCCGGTTTTAGTAATACACAAATAATTAATTAATCATTTGCATAGATATCTACATCTTTAGTTTCACGTAAGAATAATGAACCAATTACTAAAGTTACTGAAGCAACAATAATTGGGTACCATAAACCGTGGTAAATATTACCGTTTTGAGCAACTAAGGCAAACGAAATCGTTGGCAATAAGCCACCAAACCATCCGTTACCAATGTGGTAAGGCAATGACATGGATGTGTAGCGAATTCTAGTTGGGAACATCTCAACTAAATAAGCTGCAATCGGGCCATAGACCATCGTTACATAAATCACGAGGATAACTAAAAGCAAAAGAACCATTGGCTTATTCATCTCTGCAGTATCAGCCTTTGTAGGATAACCAGCAGCGTTCAATGCATCACGAATACTTTTCTTGAATGCGCCATCCTTTGCCTTTGCTTCGTCCTTGCTCAAACCTTTGGAAGTATAAGATTCAATCTCAGTTTCGCCAATTTTAACTTTAGCAACTGTTCCAGCAGGACCTGATACTGTAGAGTAACTTGCTGAGTTACTTGCCATAACCTGCTTGGCAATGTCGCATGAGCTAGTAAACTTCGCTGTACCCGTTGGGTTAAATTGGAAAGTACATTCAGCTGGATCGACAGTGATCGTAGCAGGGGATGTTGCCATCGCTTTTTCCAATTTTGGATTAGCGTAATGAGTTAAGTTGTTAAAAATCGAGACTGGGGTATTTGGCAAGTAAGTAATAATGGCCAATAACAGACCAAGCATAATGACTAATTTACGACCGATCTTGTCAGACAAGGTTCCGAAGAAAAGGAAAAATGGTGTGCCGATAAGAAGTGCAATTGCGATCATGATGTTAGCTGTATAGGCATCTACTTTTAGAACTTGGGTCATAAAGAAGAGTGCATAGAACTGACCTGTATACCAAACAACTGCTTGACCGGCTACTAAACCAAATAAAGCCAAAATCACTATTTTGAGATTACCCCACTGTCCAAATGATTCGCCTAAAGGAGATTTGGAAAGTTTGCCCTCATTTTTCATTTTCTGAAAAGCTGGTGATTCGGCCATCTGTAAACGAATATAAAGAGAAATACCTAGTAGAAAAATAGAGAGTACAAATGGAACTCTCCATCCCCAAACTTCGAAGTTTGCACCTGTTAACTCACGAGTGATCAAAATCACAACGAGGGATAGGAATAAACCTATAGTTGCAGTAGTTTGAATCCAAGAAGTATAGGCACCACGTTTACCGGAAGGAGCATGCTCCGCAACGTAAGTAGCCGCACCGCCGTACTCTCCGCCCAAAGCTAAACCTTGTAAAAGGCGTAAGACAATTAAGAGAACCGGAGCTGCTGCACCAATGCTGGCATAGTTTGGAAGTATTCCTACTAAAAAGGTAGATGCTCCCATAATTACAATAGTAACTAAGAAAGTATATTTACGACCAATTAAATCGCCTAGACGGCCAAATACTAAAGCACCGAATGGACGAACGATAAAACCTGCTGCAAAAGCTAAAAGTGCAAAAATAAAAGCTGAACCATCATCTAAGCCTGAGAAAAATTGCTTTGCAATAATTGCAGCAAGTGATCCGTATAAGTAAAAATCATACCACTCAAATACTGTGCCCAATGAAGACGCAATAATAACTTTGCGCTCTTCAGCAGACATTGGCGCAGCTTTACCTGAACCAACTGAAGTTGTTGCTGTCATGTTTAACTCCTACTGTTAATTTAAAATTATGGAAATGCAAAGTCATTATGCCAATTTAAGGATTAAAAAAGGTTCCAATTTAGGGTAAAACCTTATGAATTAAGGGAAAAAATTAAAAAAAGAAACTTCAAAAGATAAACAATCAAGGATCAAGTGAAAAAAAATAGCATGCGTGAGATTTATCTTACGAATAAATCAGACATAAATGAACCTAGTGTGATGTATATTCAAAATGAAGTAAAAATAAAAAGAAAAAATCGTAAAAGATGCTTGTATAAAAAACTGTTTTTATATACAGTATCAAAATAAGCTAACAACATTAAATAGGAAAGAAAATCGAATGATTGGAAAAAAAATGGAAGATAAGAAATCCAAAGTCACTAATCCTGCCTCCTCATCCTCCTCGGCTTCAAGTAATCCTGAATTTAATGGTCTTTCAGGTGAAAAGCAAAAAGCATTAAGTGCGGCACTAGCTCAGATTGAAAAGCAGTTTGGTAAGGGCTCCATTATGAGACTTGGAGACGCTGAAATTGCTCAAGATATTCAAGTTGTTTCAACTGGATCTTTAGGACTAGATATTGCTTTAGGAGTAGGCGGTTTAGCAAGAGGACGTGTTATCGAAATTTATGGTCCGGAGTCTTCAGGAAAAACAACCTTAACGCTCCACGCTGTTGCAGAGATGCAAAAACTGGGCGGTACTTGTGCGTTTATCGACGCAGAGCACGCATTGGACGTGCAATACGCGGCAAAGCTTGGCGTAGATGTAAATAATCTGCTCATTTCTCAACCTGATACTGGTGAGCAAGCGCTGGAGATCGCAGATGCCTTAGTAAGATCAGGATCAATTGATTTGATAGTGATTGACTCAGTAGCAGCGCTAGTCCCTAGAGCAGAAATTGAGGGGGAGATGGGTGATTCATTGCCTGGACTTCAAGCTCGATTAATGTCTCAAGCACTCCGCAAATTAACTGGAACGATAAAACGCACGAATTCAATGATTATTTTTATTAATCAAATTCGTATGAAAATTGGCGTCATGTTCGGATCTCCAGAAACCACGACTGGTGGTAATGCACTCAAGTTTTATGCATCCATGCGTTTAGATATTAGAAGAATTGGAAGCATTAAAAAAGGTGATGAGAATATTGGTAATGAAACACGCGTAAAAGTAGTAAAAAATAAAGTTTCTCCTCCATTTAGAGAGGCAATATTCGACATTATGTATGGCACTGGAATATCAAGAGAGGGAGAAATTATTGATATGGGTGTAGAGGCTGATATCGTCGATAAATCAGGCTCTTGGTATAGTTACAAGGGCGAAAAGATCGGCCAAGGTAAGGATAACGCGCGTGATTTCTTAAAGGCAAACCCTGCTTTAAGTAAAGAAATCGAAGGCTTAATTAGGGAGAAACTAAGTACTAAATCTTCTAAGTCGGTAATAGCTGGTGCTGAGGTAGATGAAGTCGACCTACCAGAAGCATAAACGTACATCCGTGGAAAATAGTGAAAATGCTCGTCCAACAATAAGTCTGATTGGTCGAGCAATTAGATATCTGTCAAATCGTGATCACAGTCAATTCGAACTGAGAAAAAAATTATTACCTTATGCCACCTCAGAAGAAGAGTTGGATGAGGTAATAAAAAAATTAACTGATAAAGGTTATTTGTCCAACCAGCGTTTTACAGAAAGTTTCATCGCTAGTAAATCGAAAAAGTTTGGAATGCTCAAAATTACTCAAGTTCTTCAGCAACACCAACTAGATTCAGCAATATTAAAATCAGAGGTGGCAAAACTGAAAGAATCAGAACCTTTAAGGTGTTATGAAATTTGGGAAAAAAAGTTTGGTCAGGTGACAAAAGAGCCAAATGAGCTAGCAAAACAAGTCAGATTTCTCGCCAGTCGAGGCTTTTCTCAAGAGATCATTATGGGCATCGTAAGAGGAAAACAGCCAACTTAGTCGACTGAAAATGTTAGACTATCGTGATGTCAGGAAATCAAATAGAGAAAAACCCTAATCGCCAGTTAATTCATCATCGTGAATTTGATGTAAAAGTCTTTAAAAGAGATGACGGATTATGGGATGTTGAAGCACAACTCATTGATACTAAAGGAAAAGATTTTAATCTGGTGGTGGTTCAACTAAAAAAAGGGGAGCCAGTGCACTTTATGAAAATCCTTTTGACGATTAATCCCAAAATGGAAATACTTTTCGCAGAAGCAGAAATGTTGGCTCGACCTTATCCCGGTTACTGCGAACAAATTGTTCCAGATTATTCGAAATTAGTTGGTCTTAATTTATCCAAGGGCTTTAGAAATGCTGTCAGGGAAAGAATGGGAGGAATCAACGGATGTACCCATATCAATGAACTGAGCTCCATCATACCCACGGCAGTTTATCAAGCGTTTGTAAATGAAGTGTTTCCTGTGACTGTACCTTATGATCCAAATCGAGTACCAAAGCAAAAACTTCCATTTCAATTTAACGGCTGTCATAGTTGGAATGTAAATGGAGAAGTAGTGAAAAAATATCATCCAACATGGTATGGATTTAAGGAAGATGCTAAAACTTAAATTAATAAAACGCTACTTTGACGCATTTTGACGCATATGTTTCATTCAAACCATTTATCATTATCAAAATTTGTTCAATAAAAGGAAGATTTCATGAAAATCCACGAATACCAAGGCAAAGAATTACTTCGCCAATTTAATATTCCAGTACCCAATGGAATTCCCGTCTTTAGCGTAGATGAAGCAGTTGCCGCTGCTGAAAAATTAGGTGGCCCAGTTTGGGTTGTGAAGGCTCAAATTCATGCTGGTGGACGTGGAAAAGGTGGTGGTGTTAAGGTTGCCAAGAGTTTAGAGGAAGTTAGAAAGTATTCCACTGATATTTTAGGAATGATGTTAAAAACACATCAAACTGGACCAGAAGGTCAGTTAGTTAGAAGACTATTGATTGAAGATGGCGCAGATATTAAAAAAGAATATTACGTCGGTCTCCTAACAGATCGTGAGTCTCAAAAGGTCGTAGTTATGGCTTCTAGCGAGGGTGGCATGGATATTGAGGAAGTTGCCGAACATACACCAGAAAAAATTATCAAAGAATTTATTAATCCATTAATTGGTATGACGGATGCCCAAGCCAGTAACTTGGTAAAAGGAATCGGCGTTCCAGACGCATCTCAAGCCCAAGCTAAAGAAGTCTTAGTTAACTTATTTAAGACCTATATGGAAACTGATGCATCATTGGTAGAAATTAACCCATTGATTCTCGAAGGAAATGGAAATATTAAAGCCTTAGATGCCAAGTTCAATTTTGATCCTAATGCATTGTTTAGACATCCAGAAATAGTCGCTTACCGTGATGAAGCTGAAGAAGATCCTGCAGAAATTGAAGCATCTAAATTTGATTTAGCTTATATCTCATTAGATGGCAATATCGGTTGTTTAGTTAATGGTGCTGGTTTAGCAATGGCTACGATGGATACGATCAAGTTATTTGGTGGAGAACCAGCAAACTTTTTAGATGTAGGTGGTGGCGCAACGGCTGAAAAAGTGACTGAAGCTTTTAAGATTATGCTTAAAAACGAAAAAGTTAAAGCAATCTTAGTTAATATCTTCGGTGGGATTATGCGTTGTGATGTCATTGCAACAGGAATTATTTCAGCCTGTAAAGCAGTGAACCTATCCGTACCTTTAGTTGTCCGTATGAAGGGTACAAATGAAGATATTGGTAAGAAAATGTTGGTGGACTCCGGTTTGCCAATTATCAGCGCAGACACAATGGCCGAAGCCGCCACAAAAGTTGTTGCTTCTGTTAAATAAGAATAACTAAGGAATAGATATGTCAATCTTCATTAATAAAAATACACGCGTAATTACCCAAGGTATCACCGGTAAAACAGGCCAGTTCCATACAGAAAAATGCCAAGAATATGCAAATGGAAAAGAGTGTTTTGTAGCAGGTGTTAACCCTAAAAAGGCAGGCGAAACTATTTTTCAAATTCCAATTTTTGGATCTGTAAAGGAAGCTGCCCATCAAACAGGAGCAACTGTTTCAGTCATTTATGTGCCTCCTGCAGGCGCTGCTGCAGCAATTTGGGAAGCCGTAGAAGCAGATTTAGATTTAGCAATTTGTATCACTGAAGGTATTCCAGTTCGAGATATGTTAGAACTAAGAAACCGCATGAAAGAAAAAGAAGCAAGAGGCGGTAAGAAAACATTATTACTAGGCCCTAATTGTCCAGGATTAATTACGCCTGAAGAAATTAAGATTGGTATTATGCCAGGCCACATTCACCGTAAGGGACGTATCGGAGTTGTTAGTCGCTCTGGTACTTTAACTTATGAGGCAGTTGCTCAGTTAACTGAAATCGGCTTAGGTCAATCATCTGCGGTCGGTATCGGAGGAGATCCAATCAACGGATTGAAGCATATCGATGTAATGAAGGCTTTTAATGATGATCCTGAAACTGATGCGGTAATTATGATTGGTGAGATTGGTGGACCGGATGAAGCAGATGCAGCGCGTTGGTGCAAAGAAAATATGAAAAAACCGATTGTTGGTTTTATTGCCGGTGTTACCGCTCCAGCTGGAAAAAGAATGGGCCATGCAGGCGCTTTGATTTCTGGTGGTGCTGATACAGCAGATGCTAAATTAGCAGTGATGGAAGAGTGCGGATTTAAAGTGACAAAAAATCCTTCTGAAATGGCACGCATCCTCAAGTCGTTAATTTAATATTGCTTTAAAGTATAAAAATGGGAGGAAACTCCCTTTTTTATCGTCAATTTTTTTAATATGTAGTCAAATTTAGGCTATGATATTTCAAATATTTTAATAATTAGGAGATAAAAGTAATGGATTTTACAGCTCAAAGTACTTGGATAGCGCTAGGTATGATTATGTTTACCAACATTATTCTTTCTGGGGATAATGCTGTAGTCATTGCAATGGCATCAAGAAATTTACCTAAAGAACTTCAAAGAAAAGCAATCTTTTGGGGTAGTGCTGCAGCAATCATTTTGCGTGTAATCCTCACACTCACGGCAGTACAGCTACTTACTTTGCCTTACTTAAAAATCATTGGAGCAGTTTTATTGGTTTATATCGGAGTTCAGTTGTTGGCCGAAGGTGACGAAGATGAAGACGGGATAGAAGGCTCTTCAAATATCTTTAACGCAATTAAAACGATCTTAATTGCGGATGTCGTTATGAGTTTAGACAACGTCATAGCAGTAGTTGGTGTTGCCAATAAAGCTCCAGAAGAAGCTCGCATACCATTAATCTTAATTGGATTAGCATTGAGTATCCCATTGATTATTTTTGGAAGTACGATACTTCTAAAAATTATGGATAAGTTCCCATTCATAGTAGTTTTAGGGGCTGCACTACTTGGATTATTGGCTGGAGAAATGGTTTTAACTGATCCTTCATTAGTCAGTTTCTTTGAATCGGCTCCAAGCATACTACATTGGGTAATGCCGGCTGTAGGTATTGCGTTAGTTTTAATTATTGGTTACACATTAAAAAATAAACACAAAACCAAATAAAAAAATCTCAACAAGAACAAATTAAAAGGGGGAGATTATTCTCCCTTTTTTTATTTGTAGGAAACATCTTAGAAATTAAAAGATTATTCTTACAAAAAAAGCCTCATGTGAGAAAAACTAATTTGGCAAACTTTTCTCTTTAAACCAAGGAGAAAATATGAAGCAAATAGTAAAAAATCAATTCAAAATAGAAACAGGATTTACCTTAATTGAATTAATGGTGGTGGTAGCTATCATAGCAATCTTAGCTTCCATCGCTGTTCCTCAGTATCAAGAGTATATTGCTAGAGGAAGAGTTGCAGAGGGACTAAGTTTGGCTTCATCAGCGAAGATTGTTGTTTCTGAGACTTACGCATCCAATGGTCCAGGTTCTATGGTTGATGCAACGAAAAATTCATTTAAATTTAAACCAACAAATAGTGTAAAAGAAATAACGATAGAAGATACGGGTGCTATTTTGATTGAGTTTTCTGATGCTGTTGCTGCTGCTGATAAAAACCTTTTGATTTTATATCCATCAAATAACCCAAAATTAGAAAATGCTGCAATAGATTTAGGGAATAAAAAACCTTTAGAAGCTTGGGGTGGAGCCTGGTCTTGCAAAGGTAATGGCTCAACTTTATCTAGTAAATTGTTACCAACTGAATGTAGATAGTAATATTAAAATTATCAAAGCTTAAGAGAGCTTGGGATAGAGGTTGAAATAACTCCCCAAGCACTTAACTACTGGACCATTAGTTACACTAAACATCTCAATTAAAAGATATCCCTTAATGAGGGGAATTGATAAAGATGACATTACTTGATTAAATAAGGCATGGAAAATATTTCGTACCTAATTAAAAATCAAGTGTTAAACGAGACGAGCTATAAATTAGTTAAAGCTTATGATGTGTTCGAACTCAGAAAATATACAGCTTCCACATTGGTCGAAATTAATGAATCAGGAAATCGAGAAATTGCTTTAACAAACGCTTTAAATAAAATCACATCTTATCTAAATCAAAATAACTTAAAAAGAGCAAGCTGTAATCAGGAAGGGCTTCCGTATGTTGTTATGCAGGGTTTAGATAAGGGCAAAAAATGGATATTTGAATTTTATTTGCAAAACGATTGTTATAAATTGCAAGAGTTAAAAAAAGACCTCCCAGAAATAAAAATTAAACAATTTAATGAAAAATATTTTGCAACAATTAAAGTTACTGGTCTATTAAGCAATGAAACATTAATTCAACTAACCTTATTATTAAAATCATGGATAGCAAAAGAAAAACTAGAGGTCATTGAAAAACCAAAAATCGCCAAATATAAATCTTTATGGGATTTTACTTTATTTGAAAAAAGAGAAATTATGATTGAAGTTAAGAGATAGTTCTATCCTAGTTTATTAATTGATAAGAATAAAACATCATTAGGTTCAAACAATAAAAACTTGACCTTGAGAGATCTTAAAATAACTTATTTGATTAGAGACGAAAACCTGATAAGTTCGGACAAGGATTTGAACTCAAGTTTGCGCATAACCTCTTGCTTATATTGTTTTGTGGTTTCTAGAGAAATACCTAAAGTTTGTGCAAGTTCAGAGTTGCTATAACCTTTTTTTAATAGTTCGTAAACTTGAGTTTCTCGTGGTGATAGTTTTTTAAGAATAGAGGCTTGGTTTTTTTTAAACAATATTTCTTGAATAAAAACCTTATCAAGTTCGATGCCTTTATTAATCGCTTTAAATAATTCCTCGCTGCTAAAAGGTTTAATTAAAAAATCTATAGCTCCCTGTTTCATACTTTGAATGATTTGATAGTCAGTACTCTCGCCACTAATAAATATAAAAGGAATTATGCGATTAATTTCTAACAGCGCAGATTGTAAATTAACTCCTGATAAGCCAGGCATTCTCATATCTGAAACAATCACAGCGGGAGCAAAGTTAAAAGGCGTGCTTAAAAAATCTAAAGGATTACTATAAGAGTGAACAACATAACCCGCCAACTCCAGCAAAGAAGTTAGGTCAACGCGCAAGAAATCGTCATCTTCCAACAAAACCACATGGTTTAAATCACTTAAAGAGGATCTTTGATTAAGATCAGGACTCATTACATATTTCCAAAGTATTTAATTACTTATTATTTCAATTTATGACACAAATTGTTATCCCCTTTTAGGGGGTGGAGCAAAAATAGGGAATTTAATTACAAAATTGGCACTGACACCAGGAGAATTAAGTAATTCAATACTACCTAAATTTTTCTCAATAATAAACTTAGATAACCATAATCCAAACCCCATCCCTTCTTTTTTAGTTGTTCGAAATGGTTCGAAAATGGTTCCTACAATTTCAATTGGTAATCCTCCTGCATTATCCAAGATGGAAAATACTATAAAATTTCCCACAACCTTAGTATTGATAGTAATTTCGCCATCAATACTATTTGATTTTTGAATGGCCTGAATCGAGTTATTCAATAAATTTAAGAGAGCTTGCTGTAACTCCTGTGCATTTGCCGTGATTAGAGGTATTGAGTAATCAAAATGTAAATTAAGATGAATACCTTCTTTTTTAATCAGTGAGCTGACTAAGTCTAAACATAATTTGATAATATCATTGAGATTTAATTGAACAAGTTCTTGTTTGTTAGAGAATAAATTTTTTAAAGCCTTTAGAGTGGAACCAGCTCTCTGATTATCACGTAAAATTTTTGTGACAGTAAATTCAATATCACCAGAAAATAAATTCTGTGTACTTAACTGCATTTTTAAAATTTCGGCATTGGTTTGAATACTAGCTAAGGGATGACTCAGTTCGTGGGCAATAGAGGCTGATAGGGCGCCCGAAACAATAAATTTATTTGATTTTTGAATCGCCTCAGTGAGCGAAGTCTGTTGAATAAGTAAATTTTTAATAAGAATATTTTCGTTATTCGTTCGATTTGAAAGCTCATAAACCTCCTCTAATAAAAAAGCATTAATAAAAACAAAAACAATTAAGTCGGCTGTTAATAGTGAGCCTTTAAGGACATAGAAAGGGACATAGAAAGGTATTGCATTAAAAGACAAATTTATAAGACTAAAATCGGGATGGGATATGGAATAGATTAGAAATATAAATGCTAAAAAAAGTACGACTGTTTCTAAAAAAACCGCTATAAAAGCCCAATTAATGAAAGAGTTTTTATTAAACTTCTTTAGTAAATAGATCTCATGAAAAACCCAGTAGCAACCCATAAAATGAATGGCAATTGCGAACACCACCAAATAAGTTAGACTACTAATAAATAATGAGATGCAGAAGAAAAGAAACATTAAAGCTAGAATATTTAGAATAAATTTCTTCGTTTCAAGGGAAGTAAACTTATTGTGAACGTTCTTGAAGAAAATTGCGAGACTAGCTCTAGAACCAAAATAGAGTATTGTATTAATAATAAATAAATTGCTAGAAAAAGGAGCATCAACAATTTCGCTTGGTTCAAAGACAAATGATGAAATACGAATAACGATTAATAAAAAGTTAAAAAGTAATGAAAGCAGAAGGAAATTGCTAATTTCTTTAATATAGGCATTCTTCTTTCGAGTATGCAGCATACTCACTAACAGCGTAGTTAAAAAAAGTGATACAGCTAGATTAAAAAGTAAGATGGGAAGAAGCATTAAATTTTATTAGAGTAAATTAGGAGTTTAAAGGATAAAAATACAGTTTTGCTTCAATGAAAATAAATAGCTTGTGCAAATCGTGATCACTAAATGATTTTCCAATCCCCGGATTTTCCACCACTTTTTTCTAGTAACTTAACATCGCCCATCACCATCCCACGGTCCACCGCTTTACACATATCGTAAATCGTTAATAGGGAAATCTGAACGGCGGTAAGAGCTTCCATTTCGACCCCAGTCTGACCGATGGTTTGAGCTTTTGCATTACATCGAACAGAGCATTGTTCAAGTAAAATTTCAAAATCAACAGTAACATTAGTTAAATTGATTGGGTGACATAAGGGAATTAAGGCACTAGTTTGCTTGGCAGCCATGATGCCGGCAATTCTGGCAATCCCAAGAACATCCCCCTTTTTATGATTTCCTGCAATAATTAAATCTAAGGTATTTTGTAGCATCGTAATTTGACCTGTAGCTGTCGCTATTCGAGTACTTGGAGTTTTGGTGCCAACGTCCACCATATGGGCGTCACCGGTTTGATTAAAGTGGGTAAGCATTATTGATTCGGATCTTTGTATAAAAATTAAGATGATTAAAAATTGTGTAATTTACTTAGTAATTAACAGTGTATTGTTTATACAACTACTTTACCCTATTGTTGTCTATAGTCAAAATCAAGTAACAATTCAAAACCCAAATAGTAAGATAGATTCAAATAAAATAGAACCTGAATTAGGTGGGACCCTGCCAATTCTACTCCCTGACTTAGGTGATAATTCTTCCGGCAATCTTTCCGAAATAGACGAAAAAAAATTGGGTGAAAAAATTATTAGAGAAATCCGAAAAGATCCGGATTATTCTAATAACTGGCTAATGTATGACTACTTGAATCAGTTGGGACAAAACCTAGTCAGTAGCGCTAGAAGTCAAAAAATTTCTGGTGCTGATGCCGCAGGTCCATTTGCACCAAGCTTCGAGTTCTTCGTTGTGAAGGATAAGACGATTAACGCATTTGCCCTACCAGGGGGCTACATTGGCATCCACACTGGCTTGTTAAGCCTAGCTGAAAATGAGTCGGAGTTAGGCTCAGTCCTTGGGCATGAAATTGGTCACGTAACTCAAAAGCATATTGCTCGAGGCATGGGCTTTGGGAAGGAAAGCTCCACACTTATTTTGGCAGCAATGCTCCTTGCCGCCCTAGCAGTTAAAAACAACCCTAATGCTGCTCAAGGTTTGGCCGTTGGGGGGCAAGCTTTAGCTATTCAAAATCAACTATCTTATTCCAGAAGTGCAGAAAGAGAAGCTGATCGAATAGGATTTCAAATTTTGCAAGCAAGTGGATTTGACGTCAGTGGTATGCCTGGATTTTTCCAAAAGATGCAAAAAGCAACCAGTATTTCAGATAGTGGAATACCAGCCTACGTAAGGACTCATCCGTTATCGTTAGAGCGTGCTGCAGATATGCAAAACCGAATACGTGATCAGGATTCTGGAAAACCGAATATTTCACTTGAGTTTTATCTTGTTCAAGCCTTAGCCAAAATTGAACAACAGGGAGGGCCGTCTGAGATTTTAGACACGAAACAATACTTTCAAGAACAAACTAATTCAAAGTCTTTAATTAAAAACATGCAAGGCTATTACGGTCTATCTAACATTGCAATTTTAGAAAAAAAGAGTCAAGAAGCTTCATTACTATTGAAAAAAAGTCGAGACATTGCAAGCAGTATTGAGCAAGGCAATCCCCAATTAAAAAAATCAACGATTTTTTATGAAATAACAGGTCTTCAAATTGCTATGCTCAGTGGTAACTTTAATCAAGTCTCGATGACAACTCAAGAATTATTAAAAACCCAATCAAACTATAGATCTCTAAATGTCATTTATATTGAATCACTTCTCTCAGCCGGTAAAAAGAAAGAAGCAATGAGTTGGTTAGAGAATAAGACGAAAATAGACAAAACAGATTCTCTATGGTGGAATTACTTAGCTAAAATTTACCAACAGGAGAATAAGTTAGTGCAATATCATGCCTCAATTGCAGAAAAATATGTCACTGAAGGCGCTTTACCGGCAGCCATTCAGCAATTGAAAATTGCGAGTGAAATAAGTGGAAATAACTTTTATCAATCCTCTGAACTGGAAGCTAGAAAAAGGCAAATAGAAGTACTGTATCGCGAGGATCTGATTGAAAACGGTCGATTAGAACGACGACCTTAAAGAGAACTTGGGATTTCTTGAAAATTAAATTCTTTGGCTACATCGTTGTGAACGATTGGCTCAATGGGAATGTCCGAATTTCTCCAATTTAAAGTGCCTATAACTCCACAATTAGAAATGTTCATTTGACTTAACTCTGAAAAAATATTTAAGTCATGATCATGCAATAACGCAATAGTTCGAATTTGAGTTTCTTGAAAGGAAAACTGAGGGGTATTTGTGCATTGCATGACAGTAGCAACAAATTCCAAAAGAATATTCCCTTTCTCATCTAAAAAACACCTTGTAGGATTAATTTCCTGTGAGAGGTGATTTTGTAAAATCCATACATTTTGTTGATCAGGTATCAAGCGTACTACATATGGGCAGTATGCTAAGCTAAGATAGACTCTCTGAGGGCCATTTTGGAAAAAAAATTGTTTGTGATTGTCGATGCAAATATTTTTTTGAATCGTCTCGCACAACCCTTTATGTTTGATAATTTCCCCAGATAAATGATGCTTTTGGGAATAATCATTCCGAATCCGAAAAGACCCTCGGCGATCTAAAAAAAGCCAACCATAGCAATAGGGAACATCTGGCCATTTAGCAATTGCGGAAATGGTAGATTGATCCACTATTAATGAAATCCGTGATCACCAGATAATACCGGTGATGAAATTAATTGGCTATCGACAATACTTGTATGCATATGCGCAATTCTCCATCCCATAGCCCCTTGAACCAAGATAATTGTCATGTGGATAAAAAATTTAGGTTCCACAGAGGTATCATCAAAGCGAACAGCTTCTGTGCTATCCACAAAGGTAGTCCCAAGATATGAGTGACTCGTAGCGGTAATCGTATCAAGATGTAATGATCTATTTAGTAAATCTTTAAAGCCTTCACGTAATTCAGTGTGACCGGTGAGTCGAACACCGTCCGGAAGGATGCAGGTGATCGTATCCTCGTCGAACCATAAGGATAGGGCACCCTCTAAATCACCTTTGCGTAATGCAAGATACCAATTCTCTAAGACTTCATCCACATCATGAAACAAGCGAGTTTGGCGAAACATATCTTATCCTTCAGTGGCTAAAGCAAGATTAAATTGTTTAAAAACGGAATTAGGTGAAATTTGAACTAAACAGTTTGAATGTCCGAGTGGACATTTTCTTTGGTGGCAGGGACTACAGTCAAGACCTAAATACATAATAGAGGCTTTTTTTGAAAGCGGAGGGGTATGGGATGGGTCACTAGAGCCAAAGATTGCAACTTGAGGAATTTGTAATGCCGCACCAATATGCATCATTCCTGAGTCATTAGAAATTAAACCCTTTGACATACTTAATAGGCCCATGGCTTCTGTCAGAGGTATTTTCCCACATAGATTTTGAATGCGAGATAAATGTTGAGGTTTAACACAATATAGAATCTGGTCAGCAATACTCGAATCTTTCTTACTACCCAAAATTAAAATACCAAAATCTTTATATTGATCTAGGAGAAGATTAGCCTCATTGCCAAAATGCATTGGTGGCCATTGTTTGGCAGGACCAAACTCGGCGCCTGGTGCGAAAATAAAAAAACGTGAGCAATTAGGTAGGTAACTTGCTAAGACTTGATTAGATGCCATCAATACTTCAGGCTTGATTGTCAGATGCGGAATAAATTGATCGGAAAGGGTGTTGATATCCAACACTGATTTTTCTAATGCAAGAGATAAATAATGACCGACCATAGAGGGTCGACTTGTTTTATCAGGGTTAGGTAAGGCATGGCTGAGGAAAATTTTTCTCGATTCACCGTCGTACGCAATTTTTTTTGAAATACCCGCCAAAATAGGGATAAGCAAAGATTTCCAACTATTGGGAAGTATGTAACAAGAGTTATAGCCAGATTTTTTTAGGAGCTGGCTCATTTTCCAACGAAGAGCTAATTGAAGTTTGCCGTGCAGGAAGTTGGCACTGATTACTTGATTTACATCTTCACAAGCTTCATATACAGGAGTCACCCAAGGTGTTGCCAAAACATCGATTTGACAATCGGATTCTTTGATCTTTTTAAGTAATGGCAAAGACATCACAGCATCGCCGATCCAATTTGGGGCGATGATCAAAACGCGTTGTTTTGACAATTTAATGACCTACTTTAAAGCCAGCTTTCAAGCGATATAAAGTGCCACAGTAAGGACACTTCGCTTCTCCAGTATGGCCAATATCCAAAAATACCTTTGGGTGTAAATTCCAAACTGGAGTTTGGTTCATAGGGCAGTGCAAAGGTAAATCACTTGCACCGACTTCAATAGGAGTAGTATTTTTGATCATCTGAGCGATTTAGACCATCGTTAACCAAGAGCGATATTGGTCATTTTTACCTTTTACAATATCAAAAAATAGAGATTGAATTTTTTCTGTCATTGGGCCACGTCCCCCGTTACCAATAATACGGTCATCTAGCTCACGAATAGGCGTCACTTCAGCAGCAGTTCCTGTAAAGAAAGCTTCATCTGCACAGTACATTTCATCTCGTGTTATACGCTTTTCTTTGACTTGAATTCCCAAATCAGTGGCAATTTTAATAATAGAGTCGCGTGTAATTCCAGCAAGGCAACTTGCAAGGTCAGGCGTAATTAATACTCCATCACTCACAATAAAAACGTTTTCCCCAGCTCCTTCTGAGACATATCCGTCCGTATCCAGTAATAAAGCTTCATCATATCCGTGGGCGGTTACTTCTTGGTTGGCTAGTATTGAATTGATGTAATAACCTGATGCCTTTGCTCTCACCAGAGAGACATTCACATGATGCCTGCTAAAAGAGGAAGTTTTTACCCTAATACCTTTGTTAATACCATCTTCGCCTAAATAGGCGCCCCATTTCCATGCAGAAATAGACATATTGATCGAGTTTCCCTTTGGAGAGATACCAAGCCTTTCTGAGCCAATCCAGGCAAGTGGACGTATATAGCAGGAACTTAATTCATTCGCTCTAATTACCTCTAACTGAGCTGCAATAATTTCCTCTTGCGTATAAGGTAAATGCATTTGAAAGATTTTGGCTGAATTAAATAGACGTTTAGTATGTTGATCTAAACGAAAAACTGCAGGTCCGGCGTCAGTCTCATAGCATCTTACACCTTCAAAAACTGCCATTCCATAGTGAAGGCTATGCGTTAATACGTGAATATTCGCCTCACGCCAAGGAACAAGTTTGCCATCAAACCAAATAAACCCATCACGATCAGACATTGACATAATAATTACCTAGATTTAGTTTTATATTGCTCTATTGTAAAACAGTGCTAATTTGAATGCTAAATTTCATTAAAAGAGTAAATCTGTCTTGGCTTTCATTGAAAAGTTGTAAGATGACAGGTAAATTAAAGTTATATATATTCCGATTCATCTCCTATTAAACACTATGCCAAATTCAACTTTCCCTAAGTTCAATCGACTATCCGATTTAGTTTCAAAACATCAAATTAAGGGGAAAAGGGTCTTTATTCGAGCAGATTTAAATGTTCCACAAGACTTAACTGGAAAAATAACAGAAGATACCCGCATCAAAGCTTCCATTCCAGCAATTCAAGCTTGTCTTAATGAGGGTGCTGCTGTGATGGTGACTTCTCATCTAGGACGTCCCACTGAAGGAGCTTTAAAGCTTGAAGATTCTCTAGGACCTGTTGCTGATCGTCTTGCTGAGTTACTAGGCCGTAAAGTCGCATTAATAACTAATTGGGTAGATGGCAGTTTTGAAGTCAAACCTGGCGAAGTTGTCCTTCTCGAAAATTGTCGTGGGAACATTGGTGAGAAAAAAGATGATGAAAACTTAGCCAAGAAAATGGCTTTACTCTGTGATGTCTATGTTAACGATGCATTTGGAACAGCGCATCGCGCTGAAGCCACCACCCATGGTATGGCCAAATTTGCTCCTTTGAGCTGCGCCGGTCCTTTGATGGAAGCTGAGATAGATGCCTTAGCTAAAGCCTTGAATGAGCCTAAAAGGCCTCTAGTTGCAATTGTCGCTGGCTCTAAAGTATCTTCTAAACTCACTATATTAAAATCCCTTTCAACTAAGGTTGATCAGTTAATTGTGGGAGGAGGCATTGCCAATACATTTATGCTTGCAGCTGGTATTAATATTGGCAAATCATTGGCTGAAACAGATTTGGTGAGTGAGGCGAAAGCGATTATGCAGATGATGGCGGAGCGGGGTGCTAGCGTACCAATTCCGCAAGACGTTGTCGTGGCGAATGAGCTTTCTCCAATGGCCCGAGCAAATATTGTCGCCGCGACTGATGTGGCAAGTGATGACATGATTTTAGATATCGGACCTAAGTTTGCAGCCGAATTATCTTCAATCATTGCCCATGCAGGAACAATAGTCTGGAATGGACCAGTAGGTGTTTTCGAAATCGATCAATTTGGCGGTGGCACCAAAATGCTTGCTGCTGCAGTTGCACACAGCCCAGGATTTTCTATTGCTGGGGGTGGTGATACTTTAGCCGCCATTGCAAAATATGGTATCGAAAAGCAAGTTGATTACATTTCCACTGGTGGAGGGGCTTTTTTAGAATTTTTAGAAGGAAAAACTTTACCAGCAATTCAAATTCTCCAAGAAAGGGTTTCAGTTTGAAACTAAACCGAGCTACAAAAATTGTTGCAACTCTAGGCCCAGCTTCAAGCGATAGAGAGACCCTGAAACAAATGCTCCTAGCCGGGGTTGATGTTGTCCGGTTGAATTTTTCGCATGGTGTGGCAGAAGATCATCGTCAACGCGCAAATTTAATTCGCTCACTTTCTAAAGAAATTGATCGCGAAATTGCCATCATGGCAGATTTACAAGGACCCAAAATTCGTGTTGGTAAATTCTTAAATGGAAAAATTCAACTTGAGCAAGGTCGTGAGTTCATCCTTGATGCCGATTGTAAAATGGGTGATGAGCAACGTGTTGGCCTTGATTACAAAGATTTACCAAAGGATGTTCATGCAGGCGACTCACTCCTTTTAAATGATGGTTTAATCGTTTTAAAAGTCCAAAAAGTGGTTGGTGTCTGCATTCATACATTGGTTGAGATGGGCGGTGAACTTTCCAACAATAAGGGAATTAATCGAGCAGGTGGTGGCTTGACTGCGCCCGCACTGACTGAAAAAGATAAGCAAGATTTAGTGACGGCTATTGAGATAGATGTAGATTACATTGCAATAAGTTTTCCTAAAAATGCAGCTGACATGCAACATGCAAGATCTCTTGCTAATGCAGTTGCCCAGCCCCTAAATAAAGAAATTCGCTTAATTGCGAAGATTGAAAGAGCTGAAGCAATCATGCCAGGTGTATTAGAGGGGATTATTGATGCTTCGGATGGAATCATGGTTGCACGGGGTGATTTAGCTGTCGAAGTTGGTAATGCCGCAGTACCAGCCTTGCAAAAGCGGATGATTTTTCTTGCAAATAAACAAGATAAATTTGTGATTACGGCTACCCAAATGATGGAGTCAATGATTAATAGTCCGATTCCTACAAGGGCAGAGGTCAGTGATGTTGCTAATGCTGTTTTGGACGGCACGGATGCAGTTATGTTGTCAGCAGAAACGGCCGCCGGACATTATCCTGTGAAAACTGTAGAACAAATGTCTGCTATTTGTTTGGAAGCTGAAAAGTCACAACACGTTAGTTTAGACGCTGATTTTTTAGATCAAACCTTTACTCGAATTGATCAATCCATTGCATTAGGGGCACTTTTTACTTCTTTTCATTTAAAAGTAAAAGCCATTGCAGCTTTGACTGAGTCAGGGTCTACTGTTTTGTGGATGAGTCGCCATAAGATTAATATTCCGATTTTTGCCTTGACCCAACAAGTCAAAACTCAAAGAGCACTATGTATGTACCGGAATGTCATTCCGCTTCACTTAGAAATAAGTAGTAATCGAGATGTGGCACTGCATCAAGTTGAACACTTATTGAGTTCAAAAGGAGTAGTGCAGTCTGGTGATATGGTTACGCTGACGATTGGCGAACCGATGGGACAACCTGGTGGAACAAATACACTTAAAATTATCAAAGTGAAATAATTAATTTGGAGAATCTATGCCTTTAGTATCAATGAGACAACTTTTAGATCATGCTGCAGAGTTTGGTTATGGACTGCCAGCTTTTAACGTCAATAATCTGGAACAAGTTCAAGCGATCATGTCAGCTGCTGATCAAATTGGAGCACCTGTAATTATGCAAGCATCTGCGGGCGCCAGAAAATATGCCGGAGAATCTTTCCTCAGACATTTAATAGAAGCCGCGGTAGAAGCCTATCCTCATATTCCTTTAGTAATGCATCAAGATCACGGCCAAAGTCCGGCAGTATGTATGGCAGCAATTAAAAGTGGCTTTACAAGTGTCATGATGGATGGCTCTTTAATGGCAGATGGTAAATCCGTTGCGCCTTATGAATATAATTTGGAAGTTTCAAAGGAAGTTGTGAAGTTTTCTCATTCGATTGGCGTTACTGTAGAAGCTGAATTAGGCGTTTTAGGTTCGCTCGAGACGATGATGGGTGATAAGGAAGATGGTCATGGCGCTGAAGGAACAATGACGCGTGAACAGCTCTTAACAGACGTTGAACAAGCTGCTGATTTTGTGAGTCAAACCCAATGTGATGCCTTAGCTATCGCTATTGGAACAAGCCATGGCGCCTATAAGTTTAGTAAAAAGCCAACGGGGGATACTTTGGCAATTGCGCGTATCCGTGAAATTCATGCACGCATTCCTAATACGCATTTGGTGATGCATGGTTCCTCAAGTGTTCCACAGGAGTTATTGGCTGAAATTCGTGAATTCGGTGGAGATATGAAAGAAACTTATGGAGTACCCGTTGAAGAAATTCAAGAGGGAATCCGTAACGGTGTTCGCAAGATCAATATTGATACTGATATTCGTTTAGCAATGACCGGTGCAATTCGCCGTTACTTATTTGAAAATCCAGGCAAGTTTGATCCACGTGATTATCTAAAACCCGCTAGAGAGGCTGCAAAACAAATTTGCTTAGCCAGATATATTGCCTTTGGTTGCGAGGGGCAGGCTGGCAAAATAAAACCAATTTCCCTTGATAAAATGGTTCAAAGATATAACTCTGGAGAACTTACTCAGGTTGTACGTTGATGAATGCATTATTTGAGACTTCGATTCAATCCTTGCCCCTGATCTCTAAAGGCAAGGTAAGGGACATTTACGCTATTGGTGATGATCAGTTGCTAATGATCACCACAGATCGCTTGTCAGCATTTGATGTAGTGATGCAGGATCCTATTCCTGGAAAAGGTATCGTCCTTAATCAAATGGCAAATTTTTGGTTTGAGAAACTGGCTTGGATTATTCCTAATCACTTAACCGGGATTAATCCTGAATCAGTGGTAAGCCCAAACGAGGTGAGTCAAGTTACAGGCAGAGCCATCGTAACCAAAAGATTAAAACCTATTATGGTAGAGGCTGTAGTAAGAGGGTATTTATCAGGTAGTGGTTGGAAAGATTATCAAGCCTCAGGTTCAGTCTGTGGAGTCACTTTACCTGCAGGACTTAAAAATTCTGAAAAGTTACCTGAGCCAATCTTCACTCCAGCTGCAAAAGCGGATGTGGGAGATCATGATGAGAACATTTCCTATGATCAAGTCGTAGAAAAAATCGGCTCGGAGTTAGCTGCCAAAATAAAAGAAGTGAGTATTCGCTTATATGTAGAGGCTTCTAAATATGCTGCTACGAAGGGGATTATTATTGCTGACACTAAATTTGAGTTCGGTTTAGATGATGCCGGTCAGTTAGTTCTAATGGATGAAATTTTAACCGCAGATTCCTCAAGATTTTGGCCAGCAAGCTCCTATGTCGTTGGCGAAAACCCGCCGTCATATGACAAACAGTTTGTGAGAGATTGGCTAGAACAGGTCCTCGTTAACGGTAGTCACTGGGATAAAAAAGCGCCTGCACCGAAATTGCCACAAGAGGTAATCGAGAAAACTGCTCAAAAATATCAAGAAGCATTGGATGTGTTGACGCATTAATAGCGGATGAATTAAGTATTCAGTTAGAATAGTATGCTTCTATTCAGCTTACTGAGGATCGAGTCCCATGACAGATACGACGACAAAAGACATACCCCCCGTTATAGTTGGGGTAGTCATGGGCTCAAATTCTGACTGGGAAGTCATGTCAGAGGCTTCTAAAATTCTTCAAGAGTTCAATATCCCCCATGAATGTAAAGTTCTATCTGCTCACCGTATGCCAGATGAGATGTTTTCTTATGCAGAAGAAGCGAAGGATAGAGGGCTGGTTGCAATTATTGCTGGAGCCGGCGGAGCAGCTCATCTACCCGGAATGTTAGCAGCTAAAACAATTATTCCAGTTTACGGCGTGCCTGTGCCCAGTAAATATTTAAGAGGCCAAGATTCCTTGTATTCCATTGTTCAAATGCCAAAAGGAATTCCTGTCGCCACTTTTGCAATTGGCGAAGCCGGTGCGGCGAATGCTGCTTTACATGTTGTAGCCATGTTAGCTCTCAGCAATCCTGAACTTGCAAATCAACTTGTCGACTTCAGAGCGACACAGTCTGATAAAGCACGTTCAATGCAATTAAATTAATATTCCTTGTATTTTTTTAATGAATCCTTTTTTCCCTTCTAGTTGGCTTGGTATTTTAGGTGGCGGTCAGTTAGGCCGTTACTTCTCGCAGGCTGCACAAGATTTAGGCTATTCGGTCTGTGTTCTTGACCCAGATGAAGATAGTCCGGCAGGAAAAATTGCCCAAAAGTTTATTCGAGCAGATTATTTAGACAAAGTTGCTTTGGCAGAGTTTGCAAAAACCTGCGTAGCTGCAAGTACAGAGTTTGAGAATGTACCGGCAAAAGTTTTAGATTGGTTAATTGAACAAAATGTTTATGTCGCACCAGTGAGTCGGCCAGTATCAATTGCTCAAAATCGAACAGCTGAAAAAGAATTTTTGAGTAATTGTGGAAAAAAGACGGGGATTCAAACAGCCCCCTATTGCATCATTACAAGCTTTGAGGATTGTAAAGATATTGCAGGCGAAATGTTCCCCGCTATTTTAAAAACTACCCGATTAGGATATGACGGTAAGGGTCAAAAGACCATTAAAGAACCTAATGATTTAGAAAGTGCCTGGTTTGATTTAGGTCAAGTGGAGTGCATTTTAGAAAAAAAATTAGATCTGGCTTTTGAGGTTTCTGCTATTGTCGCTAGATCCTTTGATAATGCAGTTGCTATTTTTCCGGTAGCCCAAAATGAGCACAGAAATGGTATTCTGCATTTAAGTACAGTACCTGCCCCGTCACTCAGTGAGTCTCAGGAAAAAGAAATTTTGGAGGCAACCAAAACAATTATTCGCGAATTAGACTATGTAGGTGTTTTATGCGTTGAGTATTTTGTTTTAGGGGACGG
>CANFME010000012.1 GCA_947448305.1 Burkholderiaceae bacterium | reverse complement strand
GGATCAGCCTCAGGATTAATTTCTACATTGGCTGGCTTCACTGGAGACATCAGAATATTTTGATATAAACGATAGCCAACTTCTGCTTTAGAGCGGCTAGAAGGATGTAACCTTACTCTACGACTAAGAACTCTCGCTAAACCAAACAAGTTGACGGGATGACCTTCCAAGAGTTCTAACTCAACTTCACAAATTTCTTCTTGATAAAGAAGCCCATCTAAGCGTTTAGTAACTACTTTACCTTGGTCAATGGCAACTTCAATTTTTGAACCTCTAAACTCGACCTCCCAAGTTCGTCTAACAAAATCAGTGGTAAATATTGGCACCAATTGAGGAGCAAGCATTGTCATTTTTTCTGCTAAGACTGGGTCATCAATCAATGTTTGAAAATCAAATTGCCCTTGAGTGGTTGGAGCTTCCCACTCTAACCGACGATGCAGACCACCAAGTGATGGTGATGCCAACTTAACCGTCAAGAGTGTTTTACGAAGAACCTTGCGCTCTCTTACAACAGCCCCACTCTTCATTAGTGATAACTCAGGCGTGTCATAGTAAACATTAAAAAGCTTATGACGTTTGCTTGGTCTACTAATTAAGGCATGCTCTAATAGGATTGGTAAATCCTTTGCAGAAAAACTTAGTTTTAATTCAGTTTCAATAGACACAGTTGATTGATTACCTTATAAAATTTATAAAATTTCGATTTAGTAGGTAATTTTAATGATACTGAAACAAATTTACTATCTATAAATAATTAAAAACGCATGTCATTCTTATGAAATGACATGCATTTAATTACTTCTAACATCTAAAAACAATTACTTCTTGCGACCTAAACCCAAGGCTTGTACCATTCCTTTAAATACTTCAGTATTATCAATGAAGCCTTTGAAAACTTCAGATCCAGGTCCCATTGCGTTTAAAACTCCGTCATCTGCAGTATGAACGCCAGCTTCGTTAGTTGATGGGGTATTACCCTCAACTTTGACAGCTTCTGGATGTTGTTCTTTGTAAATAGGATTTGCGACAAATTTCTTTGTTTCTTTATCAAGAACTGCTGGCACAAAGGTCCCATTTAATTTTGGTTTTAAGGTTTCATAATGGTCTGGGAAGTTACCATAATTAAACACCATACGCCTACTTACATCGATTGTTTCGGGATAACCTTGTGCGTTCGCTTTAGGATAGTTTGGGAAACCAGCTTCAGCATACACACCAACTTTTTCACGTAAAGCACCTTTACGATCATCGGAAATAACCCCACTAATTGAACCACCGTGGGTATGATCTGGGACAACGATAATCAAAGTATCTTTATTTTTTGCAGCAAAATCCTTCGCTACTTGAACAGCATTACTCAACATAATCGTATCAAAGGCAGCTCTTTCCCAATCTAAGGGGTGATTAAATTTGTCAATCAAAGCGGCTTCTACCATTAAGAAAAATCCATCCTTGTTTTTTGAAAGAACATTAATAGCAGCCTGCGTCATTTCAGTTAAATCCGGCTGATCTGGATAATCTTTTACAGTGTTTTGTTTTAAAAATAAACGATCTAGTGAACCATCCATATTGTCATGGTGGAAAGTACCAAAAAGTTTCGTTGTTGTATTTTTTTTAGCAGCTTCCATTAATTCTGTTTTATTCTTGACTAGCTCATAGCCGTCTAACTTAAACAGTCTCATCAAATCATTGTTATCTTTTCTTTTCGAAAGTTTATTAGTCTGTGGCAAGAAATAGGCAGATCCACCTCCTAAAATCACATCAACTTGCTTTAAGAATAATTCATCAGCGATATATTGTTTATCAGCACGTCTTCTCGTATGCGCAATAACGGCTGCAGGGGTTGCATCTTCAATTTCTGCATCTGACACAATCCCAATCGACATTTTTGTTTTTCTTTTAATGAGTTCTGCAATTGTCTCAACTTTAGGATGCGCCAAGTTATCAGCTGCTCTCGATGCATAGACACCTAGTGCATTGACAGATGATTTATGACCTGTAGTGTAAGCACTCATGGAATTTGCCGAGTCCGTTAACAAAGAGTCAGCCCCAGAAGTTCCAACTAAAGCCATTTGGGGCATTTCATCAAACGATAGCTTACCCTGATACTTGCCTTGAGAAATCCCTTTTGACATCACTCTTGCAGCTGTTCTGTTCGCTATACTCATACCATCCCCAATAAACAAAATGACGTTCTTTGCTTTTCTTGGACCAGTAGAATATACATCCCAATTTACACTTAAAAATTGCTCTTTCACATCAGCGGTTCTTGCTGTTATTTTTACAGAACCCATATTATCTAAGGAGATATTACGCCAAACAAATGAGGATCCTTTACCATCTTCGTTACGGATATATTCCGGACGCACTTTAAGCACTGTAACAATATCTTCGTCATTTAAAGTGATAATTGCCTCATTGGGCTCTAATACCTTATCAAATTCAATTTTCAAATCGAATTTGCTGCCAACAAGAATTTCAGCTTGATTAATTGGGTAAATAGAAACTGCCTGAGACTGCAAGGTGTTACCAAATAAGGTAGCTATGATCAAAAGTTTGCTGATTAAGCCAAACTGAAAAGATTTTTTCATTAATATTTCCTCAAGGTTAAGATTTTCATAATAGAGGATGAAAATGACAGTTTGTTGAAGAATGAGTTTATATAAATATAAGTTTATTTTTTCTATCTAGATCCGATTTATAAAGGTTAAAAATGATTCAAAAACCCTTACATTCAAAATTTTTTGTTGGTTTGACTTTTACGTTGATTTTTTTAAATTTAATTTCCTGCTCATCAGATAAAATGGAAGTACCCATTATTCAAAGTGATGCTAAGCCTTTAACTGTTTTAATCTCCATTGATGGTTTTAAACCAGAATACCTCAAGCGCAATTCCTCACCAAACTTAAATCAACTCGCAGAAAATGGCGCGATTGCAAAAGGTTTAATTTCAACATTTCCATCTGTAACATTCCCTAATCACTATAGTATTGTTACTGGCTTGTATCCTGATCATCATGGCATTGTGAATAACACGATGTATGACCCACAAATTAATGAAGTTTTTAAGCTTTCTTCGCGAGAAGCTGTCACAAATCCAGCTTGGTGGTCGGATGCAAAGCCTATTTGGGTCAGCGTTATCGAGCAAAATAAAAAAGCCTCTACCCTTTTTTGGCCTGGTACTGAAACTAAAATTAATCAAATACAACCCAATGACTGGTTAAATTACGATCACAATATGAGTTCGACAGCCAGGGTTGACCAATTATTAACTTGGCTAAACAGGCCTAATAGCTCAAGAGCTGACTTTGCGACCCTCTATTTTTCAGAAGTAGATTCAGCAGGACACTCGCATGGTCCTAACAGTAAAGAAGTAAATCAAGCAGTAGGTAATGTAGATATGGCCATCGGTAGGTTTGTAACTGGTTTAAAAAACATTGGTCTCGATCAAAAAACCACCTTCATCATTGTTGCTGATCATGGAATGTCAGAAGTCCCAAAGGATAACTGGCTTGAAATATCACCAGTATTAAAGGATATTCCTAGAATTAAATATGAATGGACTGGACCTGTTGCAGGGATCAATGTCGAAGAGCAATATGTGACGACTGCTTTGCAGAATTTAAATAAAATCAGCCATATGGAATGTTGGAAAAAATCTGAAATCCCGGCTAAATACCACTTCGGATCTCACCGCAGAATCCCTAAAATTGTATGCTTGGCTGAAAATCATTTTGTCATCACTGATAAAAAACCTCTTATTACCTATCCTGGGCATCATGGCTTTGACCCTCAAAACCATGATATGCATGGCTTATTCATCGCCTCTGGTTACCAGATTAAAAAAGAACAATTGGGATATTTCGAAAATATCGATGTTTACCCATTGATGACTAAACTTTTGAATATCAGACCTGAAAAAAATGACGCCTCGGATCACTTAATCAAGAAAATTCTGCAATAAAACTGAGGCTGAAATAAACGATTCAGGCACTTATGTAAGCTTGAATCGTTTGATAGTGAGAAAATCAGAATCAATAAATCTGACTTTTTTCTTTGTTCCAACCACCACCTAAAGATTGATAAAGGGATGTAGTATCACCTAGGTAGGTAGCAGTTGCTTGAAGCCTATTTATCTTAGCTTGCAGATAGGTCTGTTCGGTTTGTAACTTAACAGGCTCTGAAATATAACCTACTTTAAATTGATTGCTAGCTTGGTCAAAAATCACTTTACTAGCTGTTTCATTTTGTAGCGCTGCATCTAGGTAGGTTTTATCGGATTGAATTGCATAAAGAGTATCAGCAACGTTTTGATAAGCAAAGAGTACCGTCGATTTGTATTGCGCTACGGCAACGTCTGTAGCAGCATCAGCGGCTTGCTTTCTAGAGAATAAAGTTCCTCCCGAAAAGAGGGTCTGACTTACTCCCCCACTAATGCTCCAAATTTTACTAACCTGATCAGCAATATCTGCCACAATCGCAGTAGCACTTCCCGCTGAGGCTAGAACGTTAAATTGCGGCAACATATTGGCTAATGCCACCCCAATTTGGGCATTTGCTGAACGCACATACTCTTCAGCAATTTTGATATCTGGTCGTTGTGTCAATAAATCTGCGGGTAGCAAAATCGGCAAATTAGCTGGAACTTGAATTTTTTCTAAATTAGGTAATAACAGTTTCTCACTTGGCATTTGACCGCATAAGATATTTAGTAAGTTGAGAGTTTGTTCTCTACTTTTTTCGATCACAGGAGCCTGAGCAATTGCTTGCGCATAAAGACTTTCCTGTAAAGCAAGATCAACACTACTGGCATAACCAGAGTCCCTCAGTCTTCTAGCATGCTCTAGTTGTAATTTTGCAGATGAGGCTAGCTGCTTCACTGCAGTAAGTTGCTCTCTGAGAGAGGCTTCCTGAATAGCTGCTGCTAATACATTATTTGCGACTGTAATTCGTAAGGCGTCTAATTGATAACTGGCCGCATTACCAATCGCTTTTAAAGACTCAACCTGCCTGCGATTACCGCCCCAAATATCAGGTACAAAGCCAACTGAAATACCCGAGGTTTTCAGGGTATAAATAGAATTGTTTTGATCAGGCCCATAGACCAAAGGTTGAATAGCAGAACCGGTGTTTTGTCGAAGAGCGTTATATCCAAGTCCTACCGTTGGGAAAAAATAACCTTGTTGGGCACGAACATTGGCTTGCGCAATTTTGAGGTTAGCTGAGGCCGCCTCAATATCAAAATTATTTTTTAAGGCTAGTTCAACCAATACATTAATTTCAGGAGATCCGTACTCCTTCCACCAGTCTTCTCGAATTTTTTTTGTCATCGACTGGTTAGCTTCTTTAGAGATTTGACTTGACCTTGTAAAACTCTGGGGACCATCCAACTTCGGTTGAACAAAGTCAGGCCCAATGGAACAAGCTGAATACAAACCAGCTACACTCAAAACCAAACCAATGGTTGAAATTTTCTGAAAAGGATATTTTGTCTTTTTCATCTTATCCGCCTAGGCCTTTGCGACGTTTCTTTGGCCTAACTCGCTTTAATACCTCAGTGTAAATAGCTGGAACCACAATCAATAAGAAAATTGGACCAATAATCATTCCACCAACAACCACGGTTGCTAGAGGCTTTTGAACTTGACTACCAATTCCGTTAGAAACAGCAGCAGGAAATAAACCAATCGCGGCCGATAATGCTGTCATTAGCAATGGGCGCATTCTATGTTCATGTGCTTCTAAAATTGCTTGCTTAACTGTTCTACCTGAATTAATTAATTCACGAAAGTAGGTTTGAACTAAAATTCCGTTCATCACTGAAACCCCTAGCAAAGAAATAAATCCAATAATTGCGGAGATGCTGGCAGTTTGCCCGGTTAGATACAATGCGATTACCCCACCCAACATAGCAAACGGGACTCCTGACACGGTTAATAAACAATCCAACAGATTATTAAACAAAGCGTAAAGTAAGGCAAAAATCAATAGCAATGCCAAAGGCACCATAATGGCTAGTCTATCTTGCGCAGCCTGTAACTCTTCGAATTCACCTGCATAGGTAATTCTATAGCCCTCAGGTAAGGTAATCTGAGCCTCGATTTTTTCTTGTATTTCTATTACAGTAGAACCTAAATCACGCCCCCTGGTACTAAATTTTACTGGAATGTAACGCTCGTTTTTTTCATGATAAATGTAACTGGCCCCAGTATCTAAGGAGATAGTCGAAATATCTTCGAGTGGAATGTAAGCAACGCCACCAGTTGAGGTTGTGTATCCAATTCTTAACCTTCTCACATCCTCTATACTGTCTCGACCTTCTTTTTTTAACCGGACTGTTAAATCAAACTTCTTGTCGCCTTCAAGCACTGTTGTCGCGACAGTCCCCGCAAATGCTGCCTGAATAACGGTATTGACATCCCCTGTATTTAAACCGTAACGAGCGGCTTTTTCACGATCAATGATGATATTCAAATTGGGTTGTCCAAGAATATAGAAAATCCCTAAATCACTTACACCCGGAATTACCTCCATTACATGCTTCACTTGATTTGCAAGTTCTTCTAACTTTACAAGATCAGGACCAATAATTTTGACAGAGTTTGCACCTTTAACTCCAGATAAACCCTCTTGAACGTTATCCTGAATATACTGAGAAAAATTGGTTGTCACGCCTGGGAATTCGTTTTCAAAATCTTTCTGCAACCCAGCGACCAATTTTTCCTTGGTCATACCATCTTTCCACTCATCAAATGGTTTTAGTGGAGCAAAAAGCTCTACGTTATTAAATCCGGCAGCATCGCTACCATCATCTGGTCGACCATGTTGGGAAACAATTGTAACTACTTCAGGATGGCTTTTGATCAATTCACGCATCCGATTGACACTCGCAGTACCAGCTTCAAGGGAAATGGTAGGTGGCAATGATGCACGGATCCATAAATTCCCCTCCTCTAATGCTGGTAAAAACTCGCTGCCTAGGCGGGAGACCATCAAAAAGCCTAAAGCCAAGCAAACTAGGGAACTTAAAATTACTATTTTAGTGTTTTGAAGCGCCCATTTTAATTTTGGATTGTAGAAGTTCCTGATTGCTTCAACAATAAAAGTCTCTGTTTCCTTAACCCTGCGTGGCAATAAAAGTGATGCGAGAACTGGGGTAATCGTAAATGTAGCAATCAGCGCGCCTGCTAATGCATAACCATATGTTCTTGCCATTGGACCGAAAATTTGTCCCTCGACACCCTGCATAGTGAATAAAGGTAAAAACGCTGCAATAGTAATAGCCGTAGAGAACAAAACTGAAGTATCCACCTGAGTAGAACTTAAGAAGATTAATCTTAATCTAGCCGTCCAGCCTTTTGAGGGATCCGTTAATAGTCCGTCTGGTCCAAATGCCATTTTCCGCAGAGTTCTAGCCCGATCTTCTGGAGACTGCTGGAAATTTCTAAAGATATTCTCTACTAAAATAACTGCCGAATCGACAATAATTCCGAAATCTACCGCCCCTAGGGATAAGAGGTTGGCAGACTCTCCCGTCATTGTCAAAATAATAATACTGAAAAATAATGCAAAAGGGATATTCATACTTACTATGACAGCACTTCTTAAATCCCCCAAGAATACCCATTGGATAAAAAATACCAATAGACAACCAAATATCAAGTTATGAATTACGGTTTTAGTCGTAACACCAATCAAGGTTGATCGATCATAGTAAGGCTCTACTTTTACACCACTGGGTAAGGTGCCATCAGAGTTAATCGTTTTGATCGCTTCCTCTGCACGTTCAATGACCTGTTTAGTTTGAAGCGTTCGATTCATAATGATGACGCCAGTCACCACATCATTTTGATCGTCTCTTCCGGCTTCCCCAAGTCTTGGCACGAAACCTTCAGTCACCTCAGCAACATCTTTTACTCTAATTGCAAGTCCATTTTGTTGTGTTAAAACTATTTTTTCGATATCTTCAATATTTTGGACAAGACCAACTCCCCGAATATTAATGGACTGATCACCAACACTAATAGTTCGACCTCCTACGTTCGAGTTGGAGTTACCAATTGTCGTAAGTAATTGCTGAAGGGTAATGCCATACCCCTCAAGTCTTTTGGGGTTAACTTCCACATGGTATTCTTTGGTCGTACCTCCCCAGGTAACAACTTGAACAATGCCAGGTGTTGTCAAAAGTCGCTTGATCACAACCCAGTTTTGAATAGTTCTTAAATCCGTAAGGCTGTAAGTTGGGGGCCCTTTTAATTGATACCTAAAAATCTCACCAACTAGACTGGATGCTTGAATCTGGGGTTGAACACCATTCGGTAAATTAACATTTTGAGATAAGCCATTAGCTACTTGAGTCAATGCAAAGAAATAATCTATGCCGTAGTTAAACGTAACCCTCACAAAAGACAATCCAGCGAAGGACGTAGAACGAATAATATCTACACCTGGGGTAGTGGCTAGCCCGATTTCCATTGGTCTTGTGTAATACCGCTCCATCTCCTCAGAGGATGAGCCTGGAGATTGCGCTGTAATTTCAATAATGACAGGTGCAGGGTTGGGATATGCCTCCACATTTAGCTTTATGAAAGCAATAAGACCTGCCACAATGAAAGCCATCAAGCACAGTAAGACAATCGGGCGACGAGTGAGAACAAAGTAAAGTATTGGTTTAAACATATCGTGATTTCTTAGTAAATTTAGTGTGTCACGCTATATAAATTGCTTAAAAACAAAGCTTTATTTAATGCAATCGTTTCACCAGGCTCCAAACCATCTAAAATTTGCACTAAGTCTGCTTGTAAAATGCCAATTCGCACTAATCTTCTCTTAAAGTCTGTGCCATTATTCGTGACCCAAACTGAACGAAGACCGTTGTTTTCCCTCACTAAGGCCTGCAACGGAACAGCTGGCCAAGTTTCAGGTTTGGTTAATTCAATCGTAAATCCAGCCAACATTTGAGGTTTTAACTCATGGTCTTTATCATCCAGAGCTGCATAGATTGTGAGTCTTCTTGTTACAGGATCAATCGAATCGCCGACATAAACAATTTTCCCAGGAAATAATCGATCCTTATAGGCTTGAACATTCACAATGACATTTTGTCCAATTCGATAATAAGGAACTTCAGACTCTGGGACATTTGCCACCATCCAGAGCATATTGATGTCCGATATGACGAAAGGAGCAGGAGCCACGCCTGGTTGAACTAACTGACCCGGTGCTGCATTTTTAGTAATAACTCTACCGTTGATTGGGCTTCGAATATTAAGTTCAACGTCAACCTTACGACCTTTTAAAACTTCTTCAATTTCTGAGTCCGTAAAACCAAATAGATACATGGTTTTTTTGGCCGCAATGTAGTTAGCCTCTGCAGTTTGTTGGTCTGACACATTGAGCTCTAATTCTTTCTGAGAAATACTCTTAAATTCATATAACTCTTTTGCTCTTTTTAAAGTCTCATTAGATGTTTTTAAAACTCCAGCTGTCGAAAGTAAGCTGGCTGATGCTTGCGCAGCGTCTGGGGAAACAACGGTATATAAGACTTGTCCCTTTTTGACATCTTCACTAGCATTGACCAAAACGCGATTGATACGTCCCTGATATGGCGAATAAATTTCAGCAGTCTTATTCCTATCGAAATCAATAATGCCAACAGCTTCTTTTCTTTCTTGAAAATCGTATGTTTTGACCGGCCCCCACTTAATTTGCTTTGCCTGTTCATCAGAAATTTTCAAAGTATTTTCAGGGGAAGCAACAGGCACTTCGATAACATCATTCTTTTTAAAATCCACAAAAAAGAAGATTGCAACTAGGATTAAGACCCCCACAAGAATCAAAATATATTTCTTGTTTTCTTTCATCTTTGAGACCAACTGATCTCGATTTGCACTCTGTAAATCAGACGATTTATTTTTTAATTCAGTCATTTCTGTACCAATTGATCTTTAGGGTTAATTATCTTTTTAATACGCTGAAAATTACTTTAAAAGCATTAAATAGCTATTTTGAGATGATATCTTAATTTAGTGATACATTTAATAAATTGCTGACCAAAAATGGTTGGTGGAAAAATCAAGATTATTAAAGTTAAATTGAATGCATCTTAAAAAATTTTCTATTGTACTTTTTGGCAGTTTTATCACAATTAGTATGGTTTTTTATATAGTTAACCTTACTGATAATCATATTTGGTTGGCATCATTAGCCAGTTCTACGGCGCTTTTATTCACTGCCTCTAATCACTCAGTTGCACAACCAAGGGCTTTAATAGGCGGTCACTTGATTTGTGCAATGGTAGGAATTTCCCTATTTCATTTTTTGGGTGATGACTGGTGGGTCTTGGCAATTTCATTATCTATAGGGATCCTTTTAATGCTTGCTACTAGGACATTTCATCCGCCCGCTGCCGCTAATACAGTAATTATGATTCATGCTCATGCAAGTTTCGTTATTCTCATTTCGACTATTTTGCTTGGTACATTAAGTTTATTAATTATTACTGCCGTATTGACCCGAGTCATGAAAAGTAAAACCCCCTATCCAACTCATTGGTTTTCTCCATCGCCTAGAGCTCGCGACTGGGGAATTAAACACTAAAATGAAGTTAGAATAGCCTAATCCAATTAACCTTAAAAGCCAATGGAGATTCAATGCTTGAGGAGAAAAATTTGCAGGATACATTTTATTTTTACGAGCCCAGTAAAGGCCATGGTTTACCTCATGACCCATTTAAAGCCATCGTTGCGCCCAGACCAATCGGCTGGATTGGCAGCATTAGTGCCGATGGTGTCAAAAATTTAGCCCCTTATAGTTTTTTTAATGCCATTAACTCCGATCCACCAATGATTGGTTTTACGAGCACTGGTTACAAAGACTCTTTAAGAAACATCGAGCAAACAGGTGAATTTACATGGAATTTAGTTACTAAACCCCTGGTAGAGGCGATGAATATCAGTTGTGCAAGTGTACCGCCCGAGGTTGATGAATTCGAGTTAGCCAACTTAACCCCAACTCCTTCTAAACTCATTAATGCTCCCAGAGTTTTAGCTAGCCCAGTTTCTTTCGAGTGCAAACTGTCTGAAATTATCCAATTAAAAAATACGGATCAATCCGCTCTAGACTCCTGGTTTGTAATTGGTCATGTTGTGGCAGTTCATATTTTAAAGAGTGCCTTAAAAGATGGCCTATACGACACGGCTAGCATGCAGCATGTAATGCGCGGTGGTGGCCCTGCTGATTACTTTACTGCAGGAGCGGATCAACTCTTCAAACTGTATCGTCCAAGGTAAAAAGGACTAAGTTCACCTTAGTCCTTTTTCTATAAACTTCAAACTAATTGTTAATTAATTTGTTGAATCCCGCACAGTAACCAACCAGTATTACCTTGGATTGGTTTTGTCCAGTTCCAAACCTCCTCGAACTCAGTAATTGGACCGTCTTTTTCTTCACGGAGAGATCCAGAGAAACGCGTGCTTGCTAAATACTCTTTGCCATCTTCCTCTACCGCAATTAAATCTGCCGCAAGAGTTAAAACTTGCGTAAAACTATATGCAGAAACTCTTGAGAGCATATCTTGCCTTAACAACTCATAAAGCTCTGGAGTTGTATATTCTTTTAGCTTCTCTAAGTTTTGTTGGTCAGACGCTTCTTGAAGTTGAATAAATAAGGACTTTGCATTATGCAAAAAAGACTCTTTGTCTGACATGTTTGATGGAGAAATATCAGATTGGTTTGATCCATGACCCACAGACTCAAGAATAGGTGTAGCTAAATTTGAGCTTTTAAACTGCGGTTCTTGGTTAATTGATGGATTAGTAGAATTCCAACCTCTATTGAGGTTAGGTTCAACGTTAGCATTATTAAATACTCCAGGAGTAGCAGGTTTGTAAGCCATATTTGACTGCGAACCAAAGCGACGAATCAAAAACATCACCAAAAATCCAACAACAGCAATCATTAAAATACCTGACATCATTGAAGCTAGGCCTTCTCCCATACCCCCCATACCCATGTGGGAAAATAGGTAACTCAAACCAATACCAGCCGCAACACCACCTAAAATACCACCCATACCTCCAAAGCGGCTAGGTTGTGCAGCGGGGGCGGGTGCTGGTGCACTAGCTGGAGCGGCATTAGGCTTGGCAGCTGATGAAGGATTTTGTCCGACAGGGGTTGCGTCAGGTTTCGGAGGAAGACTATTTTGATTGTTGGTTACGGTGCTAGATTGCTTTCCAACACTTTTGCCACCACCCACTTTTTTCGCATAAGCAAAGTTACAGGTTAGCATTGCTAGAGCCAAAAGACTAATCATTAACTTATTCTTAAACTTAAAATTCACCATTCAATTTCACCTATATTTATTTAGATAACTACCATTAAATACTAATTTAGCTATTTTGTCTTTAGTTCTCAAAATAACCCCATTTGTAGTAGATGATATAACCCTACTCTCCAGTGTAAACAGGCTTTGGCATTGTATAAAAGCTATCCAAAATGTGATACGGAATCATGACATTCTTTTCTTGAAAACTGGCATGAGCAATGCCGTGCATGACACTAAAATGTTTGTCTGGATGGGGTAGTTGGGTAAAAAACTCAATTAAATCACCAAAACTTGCAATTCCGTCATATTGACCCCTCATCATTAGGACGGGTAAATTCAGCTTTAAAGGATCAATTAAGGGTAAATTAATCGACATATCCAAATAGGTACCTGTTGGCATCGTATCATCCAAATCCGTAACAGCTTTAGCAAAAGCATCAACAATGGTTTGATCGGCTGTGCCAGCGTGATCTCTCGTGAAAACACTTCTAATCATCGCTTGATCAACGGGTCTGCGATTCAAATTTTGCCATTGTGCAACGCGTTTTTTCCGCTCTGTTAAGGTTGGGCTGTCTTTTCCAGTCCAAACAAATGCATCTAAAGCAACACGAGATATCTTGCCAGGGTTATTTTGGGCAAACATCGCTATCTTTAAAGCACCTGAGCTAATGCCATAGCCGAAAATCTGCTTTGCTTTTGTTTCTTGAAGAATTGAATCCACAGCTACTTGTAAATCGTCTGCGCCATTTTTCACATTGAAGTTAATATTGCGGGATTTATCTGATCTTCCATATCCTTCATTATCTATACACCAAGTGTCATATCCTAAACCTGCGAAGTAGTCCATCGCCGAATATTCAGGCTTTCCGGGAATATAGAGATCAAATGTCGGAGTGCCCGCCATAGATGATCCGTGCACGAATAAAATGATTCCACGCGTCACCTTATTGGGTTTTTTACGCCACAAATGTAATTTTATATTTTGACCGTCAACCGGTTTGTTAATCCAATATGACTTTCCTGGAACTTGGCCTTTGTTACTTGTTGCATTCGTTTGAGCATAGACGGATTGCCCTGAAACCAAAGCCCCACCTAATGCCATGGATGATGCTAATAATAATTGACGACGAGATGATTCCATAAAAAAGGTTCTCCTAAAATTAAAATGGTGATATTTAAAGATTATTTTATTAATATTTCTTCCACAGATATTACACAATAAAAGTCCAAGTAAGCTAAATGGTTAAAATACAACATGGAAATTTAAAAATTAATTGGGGGAAAAATGTTAAAACCACATTTGTTGCTTTTGGGAGTGCTGAAAATAAGCTTGATTTTGTTCCCATTATTTAACAAGGCTCAAGCACAAAGCGCCTACCCGAATAAGCCAGTTACTTTAGTCGTTACCTACGCACCAGGTGGTCTAGGTGATATGTTAGCAAGACAAATTGCTGAGCAACTGACTTTAAAAACAAAACAAAATTTTGTGGTCGAAAATAAACCGGGTGCTACTGGTGCCTTAGGAACCCGCTATGTTACTAAGGCAAAACCGGATGGTTACACCCTATTATTAGGACAAACGGGAGAAATCGTCATTAACACCTTTGTATCCAAAGAACTTGGATACGACTCAATGCGCGATCTAAAACCCGTTGCTCTGATTGGTGAGGTACCTCTTACCCTCGTTGTAGCAGGAAATGCTAGTACCAACTCCGTGAGTGATCTCATTAAAAAAGCAAAGTCCAACCCGGATAAATTGGTTTATGCCTCATCTGGTACCGCAACTCCTGGGCATTTAGCAGCCGCAGCATTTACTCAAGCGGCAGGAATTGACATGATTCATGCCCCCTATAAAGGGGCTGGCCCTGCAACGGCAGATGTTTTGGGTGGTCACGTTGACATGTTTTTCTCTAGTACTCCGTCTATTCTTCAATTAGTTGAAAGTAAGAAGTTGAAAGCATTGGCGGTATCTTCCCTCAAAAGAACCAATGTATTACCTGAGGTTCGAACAGTTTCTGAGGAAGGGTTCAAAGATTTTAGTTTTACTCTATGGGGTGGTGTTTTTGCACCCAACGGAACGCCTGAGGATGTTCTGAATTACCTGAGCAAAGAAATTAATGCCATCTTAGAAGATCCGAATTTTTATAAAGCGTTAGAAAAGGATGGTGTTTTAATCAAAGCAAATTCTAGAAAAGATTTTAATGACTTTTTAAAAAATGAATTTACCAAGTATTCCAAAATTGTGAAGTCAATTGACCTTAAATCAGAATAAACCTAAAGAAAGTAATTATGAAATTAGTAGTTATACCCGGTGACGGTATTGGACCGGAAACAATGGCAGTCACGCTTGATGTATTAAAAGCACTTGATCAACGTTTTAAATTAGATTTAAAAATAGAACATGCCATTGCAGGTAAAGAAAGCTTAGCGAAGCATGGGACAACCATCGCTCCTGGATTATTAGACTTGGTCAAAAGTTCTGACGGACTGATGCTTGGCCCAATGTCCACCTATGAGTTTAAGGATGAGTCTAAAGGTGAAATTAATCCATCTAAATATTTTCGAATTAATTTAGATTTATATGCGAATATTCGACCAGCCAAAACATTTCCTAATGTACCAACCAGAATGGATCCATTTGATCTAGTTGTGGTCAGAGAAAATACGGAAGGTTTTTACGCAGATCGAAACGTAGAATCTGGCAATAGTGAAATTCTAGTCACGAAAGATGTAGTGATCTCACTCCGAAGAATTACTAGAGTATGTTGTGAGCGCATTGCTAAAAGTGCCTTTGAACTTGCTATGACTAGAAAAAAACATGTCACGATTGTGCATAAGGCCAATGTTTTACAAATCGCTGATGGAATGTTCATTGATATTTGTCATGAGGTAGGTAAATCCTATCCTGAGGTGAAGATTGATGACTTTATCGTTGATGCGATGATGGCTTTAGTTGCAAGAGACCCAGGAAAATTTGACACCATTGTAACGACCAATATGTTTGGCGATATTCTGTCTGACCTTACGGCTGAGCTTTCTGGCAGTCTAGGTCTTGGTGGTTCTTTGAATGCAGGGGATCATTTTGCAATGGGGCAAGCTGCACATGGCTCTGCTCCTGATATTGCTGGCAAAGATATTGCCAATCCATTCTCTCTCATGACTTCTGCTGCCATGCTACTTAATTGGTTTGGAGCTCGTAAGCAGTTAACAAATTATGTTCTAGCAGCTCAAGCACTTGAAAAAGCGATTGAAGAAGCAATTGATGCTAGAGAAACCACTAAAGATATTGGCGGCAATTTAGGAACTAGTGCAACGGGTCAAGCAATCGTCAAAAAAATACTACTGGCCGCTTAATTCATCCAGTAGTTATTTTTGAGTATGTCAGATTTAAACAGGCAACTTACTTAAATCGAAAACATCGGAATGTTCGATGTTTTCGGTAAACCAAGCATAAATGCCAGCAGTCCGTGTGCCAACGTGAATAGGATGTTGGTTTTCATCTAAAACCATCGTGACATCATGACCCGGGATCAGGAGACTACCTGGTTTTTCCAGCCATTTCTTCCAAATCAATTCAATGGAAGCTGCACTCTCTGCAGGGTCTTCGGTATCAATTACCTTTCTACAAATTAACTCTGCTTTGTTTTTGGCGGAATCTCCAGTAAATAAAATATTGGTATCGCCATTATCTAAAACAAAAAGTAAGTGCCCTGGGGTATGACCTGGAACCTCAAAAGCAGTAATACCTGGAATAAACTCTTCTTGATGCTGAACCTTTTTGACTTTTGCAGAACTCGATAACTCTTTTACATAAAGCTCTGGTAAGGGATTGAATCCGGGCTCTTGTGCTGCGGCCCAGTCAATTTCAACCTGACCTATCCAAACAGTGGCATTAGGGAATAAGACAAAGTTTACAGCGTGATCATAATGGGCATGAGTCAATATCACATCGGTAATATCAAGCGCTGATAATCCGTGACTTTTAAGACTTTTCTCGAGTGGTTTACGCATACCAAACGCACCAACATCTAACAAAATGGTGCGGCCATGTCCGCGAATTAAACTCACGGAACTCCAACCTAAACCACCATGACAAACAGAGCGCCCCGGAAAGCCTTGGATTAAAACATCAACTTGATATGTACTCATGAAAAGTTCCTTTACCTTTACTCAGATTGAATATGTGCAGCCTGAATCAACTTACTATACATTTTTAATTCTGACTGAATTTGATTAGCAAACTCAGTAGGAGAGCTTGCAATAATTTCGTTACCGCCGTCATCTACCAAACGCTTCACCGTTGAAGGCACTTTTAAAGCCTTCACCACTTCCTCGTGTAAACGTTTAATAATTAAAGGATCAGTTCCAGCTGGAGCTAAAAGACCTTGAAATTGAGAAATGTTAAAACCTTTGTATCCTAGTTCATTCAGTGTTGGCACATTGGGTATTGCTTTACTTCTCGTCGCTGAAGATACAGCGAAAGGTCTCAATTTTCCAGCTTTTATCAATGGTACAGCTGTGACTAGTGGCTCAAACGTAAAAGTTAAATGCCCGCCTAATAAGTCAGCTAGAGCTGGGGCTGCCCCTTTGTAAGGTACATGAGTCATTTCTACACCAGCAGTTAGAGCTAATAACTCGCCTGCGAGATGTCCCCCACCACCAATACCAGTTGAGCCGTAACTCACTTCTTTAGGTTTTTGTTTTGCGAGGTTGACGATTTCACCTACACTTTGTAGTGGCGATGCAGAAACTACAACCACAGCATATTGATAAGTAATTGCAGCACTAATAGGGATAAAGTCTTTAACTGGATCGTAGTTTAATTTTTTTGGCATTACTGGATTAACGACAAGTGGGCCACTAGCAGTAAAAAGTAGGTTGTATCCATCTGCTGGCATTTTAGCCACGAGCTCAGTTCCAATCACTCCATTTGCGCCCGGTCGATTTTCAACGATAACGGATTGCCCCATACTTTCTGTCATACTTTGCGCAATGAGTCTAGCTGTAATATCTGCGGCGCCACCGGCTACATAAGGGACAACCATTTTAATGGACTTCTCAGGATAAGCCTTTTGAGCATGACTCAAACTGATCAAGGAAAAACTCAAGGCGCTGACAAAAAGGAACTTGGAGTATTGCTTAACAATGTAATTCATGGTCGAGTAATCCTTAATTAGTAAAACACTTATTTATTGGCGTGGGACTCAAGTAGCGCAATCGTTTCATTACTGATCTCAATTCCATTGGCTTGTTGTTTAGCCATTTTACTGAGTTCAATCGTACCAGGGACTATTACGGGTTGATCGGGATTAGAGGCTGGACTATCCGTTAAGATCTGGGCAAAGTCATTCATCCGATTAGCCAACCACTCTGTAGAGCCTAAGCGTTTTGTGTCTAATAGAATGAAGAAATGACCAAGATTTTGCGGTTCGTCTGGTGCATCTTGCCATGATTTTACATGTGTCAAATAAGCAGCATTGGATAAAAGTCCTGCAAATAAATCGACCATTAAAGCCAGGCCATAACCTTTGTGGCCGCCGATAGGCAATAAAAACCCATCCAAGGCAGATTTAGGGTCCGTGGTTGGAACACCATTCGCATCAGTTCCCCAAGTATTTGGAATGGATTGACCTGCTTTGAATGCATTACGAATTTTCGCCCTTGCAACAACGCTCATTGCCATATCCAAGAGAAAAGGATTACCTTCAGGATTTGGCACGCCGAAGCCGAGAGGACTATTACCTAATCTAGCATCCGACCCACCCCAAGGGGCAATCGTGGTCGTCGCGTTACTGCCAATCATACTGGCAAATCCCTTTTGTGAGGCGATGTAAGAATATGGGGAGATTGGTCCAAAATGGTTACTACCACGAGCTAAAGCTATGCCAATGCCACACTCGGAGGCAACCTCCATCGCTGCTTCTAAGGCATGTATACCAACTAAAGGACCAACACCGTTATCGCCGTCAATCTTCACCATAGCGGGAGCAACTCGCTCTTTCGTGATATTAGCCTTAGGATTGATGCCATTGACTATTAAACGCTCACCATAAGACTCAATTCGACTTAGTCCGTGCGTGGATAAGCCAAATAAATCCGCCATTACTAAAACTTTTACTATTTGGGTAGCGTCCTCGGTTGATAAACCCAATTTAGTAAATGCTTTAATTCCAAGTTCTGTGAGTTTTGATTCTGAAATAATTTGAGTATTGTGGGACATGAGGTTTTTTCTTTAAATAGATCTTTGGTTGAGTAATAATGTGATTTTCAACCGCGCAGGTGGCTTGATATTTGTTTACGCAGTGTAGTATCGTAAGGTATTCTAACAAAATATAATTGAGGCACTCACGCACCCCTCCCTCTTTGGATGGATGCAGAGAAAGAATACTATTTAGCCTTAAAGTAAATCAATCAAAAATGAGGAGATAAAATGGGACTACGATTTATGGAACATATCTTGATTCTTACCCACGATCCAGAGGGTACCCGAGATTGGTTTTGTAACAACCTCGGATTTGTAAGTGGTTATCATCCAGAATTTGGCTTTCCCGTATATTGGCTATATATTGGGGATCAGGATGTGGTGCATATTGGTAAAGCTCAACACTCAGAACACCAAAATACCTACTTAAGCACACCAAGTGACAAACCTTCGGTTGAAAGTTCAAGATCAGATTCATTGGGATCCGGCAGAATCGACCATGTTTGCTTTAATTGCGATGGAATTTTGGAATTCATCGACCGCTTAAATAAAAATCAAGTCGAGTTTAGTGAACGTAAAGCACATAATTCGAATCTTTATCAATTATTTATGCGCGAACCCATCAACGGAATCAAGGTGGAACTTAATTTTTCAGCTCAGGAAGCACTTAACGCAAAAAGGCTTCCGAGCTGGACAAGTACCGGAGAGAATTCAACCGAATAATAGCTATTCAATACCAGCATCCTTAAAAAAATGTCGATTGTTTTCTTGTGTAATGTAGGTCAATAATTCATTCGCAATCTTTTCATTACTTGAACCTTTCATTACCGCAGCCACATAACTCGTATAGTTTTGAATTTCTGCGGGTAATGGACCAACTAATCGAAGTCCTTTGGATTCATACATTTTAATTTCAGGTATTGCTCCAAATCCAATTTCTCGGCCTTTACCATTGATGATGTGAGTGAGTACCATATCACCATTGGCAAATTTCTTAGTTTTAGACTTTAACTGTTCAGCAATACCCATTTTTTCAAAAAGTTTGTCTAGGTAAAGACCAGTTGAAGCAGAGTTGTAAACTAAAGAGTCCGCTTGAATCAAGGCCTCTTTAAACTCATCTACTGTAGTAACTTTAGGGTTCATTAACTCATTACGAACGGTTATACCAGCGCCAACTTTACCAATTAATTGAGGAACGGGTTGAACGATTTTCCCTGCATTGATCTGATCTTTCATCACGCTAACCGGAGTGACTAAAACATCTGCAAAAAATTGATTGGCTAGTTTTTGAGATAACTGTGGTGATGTTCCAAACTGTATAGTTACTTTATGACCTGTCTTTTTTTCAAAATCTTCCACCACCTTCACTAAGCCAGGTTCAACCGCACCAGCACTTAAGATGGCTAAATTTTCCGCCCTTGCGGCAAACGATAGAAAAATCGCAAGCAATAATAATCCTTGCGAGAATAAATTTTTACTAAATCTCATCTTGATGTCTCCTTGATTTAATTACAAATTAACTTACCAACTCTTGGAATGTACGCTTAATTTTTACTGGATTTTCTATCTGGTGAAAAGTCTCCCGAGTACCACCCGTACCAATAATAGTAAAAGAACCGAAACCTAAGATGCGACCGATAATGCCTTGATCTACATTCACAGATTCGATTTTAGAGAGGTTAATCTCAACAATTCTGCGGGAAATAATGCCTTCTTTGGCAATAATTCGTTTGTTCGTAATGGCGTATTCATTTGAATTGAAAAGATAGGCCAAAAAGTTACTAGAAAAAAAGTTCGCCCAATGATTTTTAGCGCTCAGGATAACTTCTTCACCACTAATTAGATTTTTACTAATATAACTTCCCATTGAAGTCCCCTACATTCTTTGTGAGTCATCATTTTTAGGACGCCACACCATTAATTTATCTTCCACAAAACCTACCAAGGCATCTAAGGATAGAGCACAAACAGTCAATAAAACAATGCCGGCGAAAACAGTATTAATATCAAAAGTGCCTTCAGCTTGAAGAATCAGGTAACCAACCCCCATAGCGGATCCCAAATATTCTCCAACTACTGCCCCTACAAAGGCTAAGCCAACGGATGTATGCAAGCTAGAAAAAACCCAACTGGTAGCAGAGGGCAAATAGACTGTGCGTAGTAATTGCGAACGATTAGCGCCTAACATTTTGGCATTGGAAAGTATCGCAGGGCTCACTTCTTTTACCCCTTGATAAACATTAAAAAAGACCACAAAGAAGACTAAAGTTACAGCTAAAGCAACTTTAGACCAAATCCCAAGCCCAAACCAAACGCAAAAAATAGGTGCAAGAATCACCCTTGGCATGGAATTTAGGGACTTTATGAAAGGATCTAAAACAATACTAGTTCTGGGTGATAAGCCTAAAAATAAGCCGCATGCCGTACCCCCTAACGTGCCAATGAAGAAGGCCAAACAAGTTTCTAACAGGGTGATCCCCAAGTGGATATAAATGTCTCGATTAATAAATAACCAATCTACTAATCGACCTAAAACAACCAATGGTTCCCCAATAAAAAAAGCCACATTTAGAGATCGACTGGCTAGATGCCAAGTTATTAATACGGAACTCAAAATCAATAATTGCCAAAATTTAATTTGCAGGCTTGATTTAGAAAAAATCATGTTAAGCCCTATCCATCATTAGTTTTTGTTTGGCATAACTTCGCAAGACTTCATCACGAAGAACCTGCCAAATTTGGTTATAGATTTCATAAAACTTTGGATGTGTTTTAATTTCTGCAACATCTCTGGGTTTGGGTAAATCAATCAAAAAATTACCAATTGGACGCGAGCCAGGACCAGCGGACATGACAATCACTCGATCACTCATTGCAATGGCCTCGTCTAAATCATGCGTAATAAAAAGTACTGCTTTTCCTGACTCATTCTTGGTTGGCTGACATAGGCCTAAAACTTCATTTTCCATCAATTGCCTAGTTTGTAGATCTAATGCAGAGAAAGGTTCATCCATCAAAATAATCTTGGGTTCGAGCGCTAAAGTCTGAGCTAAAGCGACACGTTTTTGCATACCACCAGACAGTTGATGTGGATAACGATCTTCAAAGCCACCTAGACCAACCCTTTTAAGCCAATCTTTAGCAATACCAAGGGTTTCTGATTTAGATCTTCCTTGGTACTCTAGGCCCAAGCAAACATTTTGTAAGGCACTGCGCCATGGCATTAATGTGTTGGATTGAAACATATAGCCAGCGTCAGTATTCAATCCGTCTAAGTTTTCACCAAATACTTTTACAGAACCAGCGCTAGGAGGAATTAGGCCAGCTGCCACATTGAGGATCGTAGATTTACCACAACCAGTTGGACCAACAATCGCCACAAATTCATCGGCTTGCAAATCTAAATTAACTTGTTCAATGGCAGTATATGACTCACCACTTCCATCATTAGATGGAAATTTACATGCCATATCCCGAATTTGAAGTGCTGGCGTCATGTTGATCAATCTACTTAAATTTTTGATTGGCCTTAACAGTAAAGCTATTTGTAAAGGTTTTAGATAAATCGATAGTTTTACCAGCTATATCTTTATCAAAGCCAGTTAACATTTTAAAGGCCGTATCCGGACCATCTTTCGGCATCATACCGTCAGGAGAAATGGCCTCTTTTACACCACCCCATGCCTCAAGATACAAAGCACGATCCCCTAATAAATAATTTTCTGGCACCGTTTTGACGATATCAGAGGGACCTGCATTTTGTAGCCACTTTAATGAACGAACAATTGCGTTAGCTAGTGCCTGTGTCGTATTAGGATTTTTTTCAATAAAGGCAATTGGGGCATATAACACTGCAGCAGGCATGTTGCCCCCATATACCTTTTTTGTATCCTTAAGGGTTCTTGTATCAGAGATAACTTTCAACTCACCTTTTTGAGTTAGCATCGTAATAACTGGATCTAGATTTGCCATTGCATCTAACTGACCAGATCTGAATGCAGCAACGGCACCGGCTCCTGCACCAACTCCAATTACAGAGACATCAGACGGCTTGAGGCCACCTTGCGCCAAAATGAAATTGAGCATCATATTACTAGAAGAGCCTGGAGCAGTAACCCCAATCCGCTTACCTTTCAAGTCTGCTATAGATTGATAACTGGGCATATTTTTTGTGGAATAACCCAATACAATTTGAGGGGCTCTTCCCTGTAACACAAAGGCTTGAATCATCTGACCTTTTGCTTGCATATTAATAGTATGTTCATAAGCCCCAGATACCACATCAGCACTACCGCCCACTAGTGCTTGGAGTGCTTTAGCCCCTCCAGGAAAATCAGAGATCTCAACCTCTAAGCCTTCATCTTTAAAATACCCCAAACGCTCTGCTATCGTTAGTGGCAAATAATAAAATAGATTTTTACCTCCAACGGCAATACTAATTTTGGTTTTTTCTAAATTCAATACATTTTTGTTTAAAGAGGGGTTAACAGAATTATTCTGCGCAAAAACTCCCGTGCAAATCAAACTTAAAGATAAAGCAAAGATACGAAGTTCTTTTTTAAAAGATAGGTTCATTCAAAATCTCCCATTTCGTTATTAATGGTCTTAAAAATGTTTAGCAATCTCAGCATCAAAGGTACCATCTATTAATACAAAAAGCATTTTGCAAGGTTTACCAGAGCGGTTTGCCCAAGCATGACTCGTGCCTCTTTCTACTAAAAAATCACCTTGCTGCATCAACCGTTCTTCTTTGTCGAGAACCAAATGGATTTCACCCTCTAAAACCAAAGCATAGTCTACTGACTCTGTACGATGCATGAGAGGATGACCACCCTCTTTATAAGTTGAAGCTTTATTAGTCCCCATGGCACCAAAAGCTTCTTTTGCCCCTGAATTATCTAACTGCTTAGTCCATTCCCCTTCAGGTCCAAACTCGATGATTCGAACAACAGATCCATTTTTGGGAGGCTCTAACTGCAGTGGGGACAAGGTAGGATCCGCCCCATTGTCAACTTTTACAGGCATTTCATGGGTTAACCACAAATTAGTAAGATGATATCCAACCCTTTTAGGGTTTGTATGAACAGATGGTGCTGGTCCATCTTCAGTAACTATAGAATTCCCCTGATCATCATGACCAGTAACAATTCTTCTCACATATCCTTTTGGGTGTTCCATTACGTCTCCATTATTGTTTAATTCACATAAATTAGATTATAGATTCTTTATTTCCTCGAACTGTAAACCGAAACAGTTAATCAAGAAAGCCATTACTTAAAAAAAATTGAAGATTCCTGTAGCTAAACCCTTGAAATTTGAAATTTCAGCCTCATATCAAAATAGTTGGTATTTAATTATTAATTATTTTCTCTTATTCAGGATAAAAAATGACCGTTGCAAATAAAGAAACACTTGATTTTCAAGCAGAAATTAAACAATTACTCAAATTAATGATTCATTCTTTGTACTCTAACAAAGAGATTTTTCTTAGAGAACTGATTTCAAATGCATCCGACGCATCCGACAAACTTCGTTTTGAAGCCATCAATCAGCCAAACTTATACGAATCTGATAGCGAATTAGCGATTCAAGTTGCTTTAGATCCTGTCGCAAAAACAATATCAATTACAGATAACGGTATTGGGATGAGCCGCGAAGAAGTGATTGCTAATTTAGGTACCATCGCAAAATCAGGTACCAAAGAATTCTTTTCCAAACTTTCTGGAGATCAACAAAAAGATGCCTCTTTGATTGGTCAATTTGGGGTTGGTTTTTATTCTGGCTTCATTGTTGCTGACAAGGTAACCGTTGAGTCACGTAAAGCAGGTCTTACTGCAGAGGATGGGGTTCGTTGGGAATCTCAAGGTGACGGTGAGTTTACAATTGAACCGATAATACGTGCAAAAAGAGGTACGACCATCATCTTGCATTTAAAACCAGAAGAAGATGAACTCCTCTCTAGTTGGAAAATCAAATCAATCATCCGCAAATATTCTGACCATATTTCTATTCCAATTCAGATGTATAAAGAAGATTGGAATGATGAAGAGAAAAAACAGGTTACGTCAACTGAACTCGAAAACGTAAATGAAGCTAGTGCACTTTGGACTAGAAATAAAAACGATATCACCGAAGAACAATATCAAGACTTCTACAAAAGTATTTCACATGATTTCGAGGCGCCTCTTTGCTATTCTCATAACCGCGTTGAAGGCAGAAGTGAATTCACGCAACTCCTCTTTGTGCCGAAAAAGGCCCCCTTTGATTTATGGGATAGAAGTAAAAGGAGCGGTTTAAAGTTATACGTCAAACGTATATTTATTATGGATGACTCTGAGCAGCTCATGCCGTCCTACCTGCGATTTGTAGCTGGCGTTATTGACTCTGCCGATTTACCTCTCAATGTATCCCGTGAAATTTTGCAAGAATCCAGAGATGTAAAGTTCATCCGTGAGAGTTCATCTAAGCGTGTACTCAATATGTTGGATGACTTAGCCAATAGTGAAGATGAAGCAAAGCTTGCTCAATACCAAGATTTCTGGAATGAGTTTGGTCAAGTCCTAAAAGAAGGTACTGGGGAAGACGCTCCAAATTTAGAGAAAATTGCAGGTTTATTGAGATTTGCAAGTACTCAGAACGATTCTGATGTTCAATCTACCTCCTTAAAAGCTTATGTAGAACGCATGAAAGAGGGGCAAGACAAGATTTATTTCGTAACGGCTGAGTCTTACCTGGCTGCTAAAAATAGTCCTCATCTAGAAATCTTCAAGAAAAAAGGGATTGAAGTCTTGTTACTGATTGACCGCGTTGATGAATGGATGCTTTCTTATTTAACTGAGTTCGCTGGAAAGTCACTTACATCTGTCGCTAAAGGTGGTCTTGACCTTGGAAACTTAGCAGATGAAAAAGAAAAAGAAGAACAAATAGAAGCTGAAAAGCAACATAGCGATTTTTTACAAAAAATGAAGAAGACGTTAGAAAACAAAGCTAAGGATGTAAGGATCACTCTGCGATTAACAGATTCTCCAGCTTGCCTCATTGCTGATGAAAATGAGTTGTCCGGAAACTTACTAAGAATGTTAAAAGCAGCAGGTCAACAAGCTCCTGATACGAAGCCAATTTTGGAAATTAATCCAGACCATCCTTTAGTCAAAAAAATAGAATCTGCTACTGATCACTTTGATGATTGGGCACATATATTATTTGATCAAGCACTTTTAGCAGAAGGTGGTCACATTGAAGATCCTGCTAGTTTTGTAAAACGCATGAATCAAATGTTACTAGCTTAATTTCTTTCCTTGAAATTAAAATAGGCCTTTTAAAAAGGCCTATTTTTTTGCTTTGGTTAATTCTATTCAACTTTAATCTGAGCGGCTTTGACAACTGCCTTATATTTTGCAAGATCCACTTTGATTTGCTCTTCAAATTGTTCCGGAGTTTCTGGGGTGGCAACAATACCCATCTCCTCTAAGCGATCTCTTCCCTCTTTTGAACTTAAAATCTCATTCAGAGCAGCATTTAGTTTTTGAATAATTGGTTTAGGAGTTCCAGCAGGAGCTAGTAGGCCAACCCAAGAGCTCACTTCAAAATTAGGTACGCCACTTTCAATAAATGTTGGCACGTTTGGTAGAGATGGTGCTCTCGTTTTACTCGATACCGCTATGGCAGTTAAGCGATTCGTGTTGACATATTGCGCAGCACCTGCAACTGCGGTATAGACTAGGGGAATACTTCCGCCAAGAACATCAATCAAAGCCTGCCCTCCCCCTTTATAAGGAATATGAATAAGATTTGCACCCGTCTTTTGCTTGAGTAATTCGCCGGCAATGTGCGGAGTACCGCCTGTCCCAGAAGTGCCATACGATAAACCATTTGGATCTTTTTTGGATATCTGAATTACTTCCGATAATGTTTTACCTGGGAAATTGTTATTGGCAACCAAAATTAATACTGCATCACCAATTTTTCCAACTGGAGAAAAATCTTTTACCGAGTCAAAGGGAATCTTCGCAAAGACATTAGGATTGATCACTAAGGTACCATCAAAGCCCAACACCAAAGTGTAACCATCAGGCTCGGCCTGAGCTACGAAGCCTGTACCAATATTGCCGGAAGCACCAGTTCTGTTTTCTACGATCACGGACTGACCCAACTTTTTTGATAACTGATCGGCTATATACCTGCCACTAGTATCAGTGACGCCAGCAGGTGCAAAGGGAATGATTAAACGAATTGATTTGTTGGGGTAGGTACTTTTTGACGTTTGAGCAAGACTCGGCTGCAATGCTAGACATAAAAGACTAAATATCCCAATTAACCATTGATACATGAAATTTCTATTTTTCAAATGACACTCCTTAAAATCTTTTTCAATCATTAATCAGCATACTTTTTTTCAAAATCCCAAACTTCTTCAAATCCCATGAGTTTTGATAACTCATTAAATTCGTATAATTGATCAGCCATTTGCACTGAGGAACCTTGCGCTTTAAACCCAGCATAAACTTGTTGCATTGCTTTTACACTGGCAAGCAATGCTGTTACAGGGAAAATAGCTAACTGATAACCAATTGCCTGTAATTCATCTCGAGAGAGAACTGGCGTCTTTCCGGTATCAACCATATTTGCTAATACCGGGAGATCAAACTGCTTACCAATCATTTGCATTTCAGCTAACGATTCAGGTGATTCAATAAATAAAATATCAGCTCCGGCTTTTGCGTAAGCTTCTCCTCTTTTTAATGCCTCATCAATGCCAAGTGATGTTCTCGCATCCGTTCTAGCAATGATCAGAAAGTTCTTGTCAGATCGACTATCACTAGCCACCTGAATTTTTTTCACCATATCATTCATTGGGATGACACGTCTACTCGGAGTATGTCCACATTTTTTGGGGAACTCTTGATCTTCTAACTGAATGGCGACTACTCCAGCATGCTCATATCCTCGAATCGTATGTTGAATATTGAGTAATCCGCCGTAGCCTGTGTCACCATCCGCGATCAAAGGCGTCTTTGCCATCGCCGCCATCATCTGTACCTTCTCGAGCATTTGCGTATAGGAAGCGAGTCCTGCATCCGGCAGACCTAAAGAAGAAGCCACCGTGCCGTAACCGGTCATATAAAGCGCCTCAAAGCCAAAGCTATCTGCTAAACGCAAGGAAACCATGTCATGTACCCCGGGAGCAATGATGATTTCAGGTTCGGCTAACCTCTTTTTAAACTGCTCACGCATCTGATCAATCTTTAATCTACTATTCATTTTTTCTGATTCATTCAAATTTAATCAAGCTTCAATTTACTTTTATTGACGCTAGGTACCCACAAATTGATTTGTGAAATTAAAAATTTATCTTGCTCATTTTGAGCCACGTTCAATACTCGACCACCATCTTTCTCGACTTGTAAGATAAATTCAGGGTCTTTGTTGATTTGGGTCATCGCCTCTCTCAACTTACTAATGACTGCTGGGGGTGTTCCGGCTGGAGCAAAAATACCAAACCAACTCTCGCCAGTAAATTTCGTCAGGTTGGATTCATTGATAGTGGGTATTTCAGGTAAAAAAACGGATCGGCTCTCACCAGATGTAGCGATGCCTTTTAATTTTGCGGACTGAACGTAAGCTTTAACTGCTGAAATATTATCAAAAATAACATCTAGACGTCCAGCCATCATTTCTTGATAAGCGGGAGGTGCACCTTTAAAGGGGACGTGAACTAAGTCTAAACCTAAGTTAGTAGTAAGAACATGTACCCATACATGTTGTAAGGTTCCAATACCAGCTGATCCATAGGACAATTGACCCGGTCTTTCTTTGGCATACCTAACAAAATCCGGGAAGTCCTTGACCGGCAAATCAGGTCTCACAGTGAAAACAAAGGGATAAGAAGAAACATAACCTACTGGGATGAAATCTTTGGCTGGATCGTAAGATAAGTTCTTCATTAACGCTTTATTCATGACCATATTAAATAGGCCACCAACTAAAAGGGTATACCCGTCAGGAGTTGCTTTGGCAACAAAATCGGTACCAATTAAGGACCCTGCTCCAGCCTTGTTTTCAACAAAAGCAGATTGATGTAGAATCTCGCCTAATTTCTGAGCAACTTTTCGCCCAATAATATCAGTCCCCCCTCCAGGGGCTATTGGGACAATAATTTTTATTGCACGACTAGGGTAATCGCTCGATTGCGCAAAGGTAGTAATGGGATTGATACCCACCAATACCGATAGCCCCAAAAGTTTTACGAACAGTATCTTATTCAGCCAATTTTTCACGCTGTCTCCGTTTACTAATTAATTTATTCATCAATTTTAATATGCCTTCAATTTAGCATAAGGGCGGATTGAAAAGGTATTTTCTTGCGTAAAGTATGTTATCTTTTAAGCAATTAATGATCGGAGATCCTATGCTGACACGTCGTCAATTTGTACAAATTACTGCTTTGGGTTTGGGCACTGGTTTCAATTCGTTGCATGCCCAACATTTAAAATTAGAGAACGCTAAAATTATTGTTGGTTTTGCCCCTGGTGGCACAGCTGATATCGTGGCTCGCAGAGTCTCTGAAAAATTGAATGGTAATTATGCACATAATGTAGTCTGTGAAAATAAAACCGGTGCTGGTGGTCAAATTGCTGTCCATTTTGTAAAAAGTGCTATCGCTGATGGTTCAACCATTCTATTAACACCAATGTCAATGTTAGGTATTTATCCGCATACTTATAAAAAATTACCTTATGATCCAATGCTAGATATCGTTCCGGTCTCAGGGGCTGCTAAATTTGATTATGGACTCGCAATAGGACCCCTAGTTCCAGAAACAGTAAAAAATATTGCTGATTTTTTACTATGGTGTAAAGCTCACCCAAAACTTGCTAACTTCGGTTCTCCAGCATCTGGTTCATCGCCACACTTTATTGGCCATCTTATCGGTAAATCAAGTGATGTTGACCTTCGACATGTTGCATATAGAGGAACTCAGCCAGCAATCTTAGAACTGATTAGTGGTCAAATTGCAGCCGTCGTTGGTCCCACTGGAGAGTTTACACAATACACCAAATCAGGTAAGTGTCGACTTCTAGGGACTAGTGATGGGCAGCGCAACCCTTTCACACCGAATATTCCAACCATGAAGGAACAAGGCTTTAAGGACTTCAACTTTTCTGAATGGTATGGATTTTTCTTGCCCGCTGGAAGTTCAAAAGAAACGATTCAAAAATTAAATACTCAAATTCAATCTGTTTTGAATAATCAAGAATTTGTGAACGCGTTAGCAGTTTCTTATTTAACACCTTATCCAACCACTCCTAATGAATTGGGACAACAATTAAAAAGTGATTCTGCCAAATGGCAAAAAATCGTAGCTGAAATCGGATTTACCCCAGAGGATTAAACTCTAAGGTAATCTCTAAAAAAGTTTAAAGAATGTCTGTGTGTAGAATCCCAAATGTTATGATGGAACCTAAAAATTAAAACCAAGTCGTAGACATCTATTTATCAAGAGACAAACCATGATTAAAACCGCTGACTCAAGTGCTTTAAAGCACCTAAAAATTTTAGATTTAACCAGAGTGAGGGCCGGACCTACTTGCGTTCGTTTTTTTGCTGATTTTGGTGCAGAAGTATTAAAAGTCGAATCACCCGATGGTGTCGAAGCCAACGAGGGTGTGATTGGTGGAAGAGATAACTACGACAACCTAAACTTACATCGCAATAAGCGCTCATTAACGCTTAATTTTAAAGAGCCTGAAGGTCTTGAAATTTTGTATCGCTTAGTAAAAGATGCGGATGTCGTAGTTGAAAATTTTCGACCGGATGTTAAACATCGATTGAAAATTGATTACGAAACACTCTCTAAAATAAATCCAAGAATCATCATGGGAAGTATTTCAGGCTTTGGTCAAGACGGCCCTTATGCTAATCGCGCAGGCTTTGATCAAATTGCGCAAGGTATGGGTGGCTTAATGTCGATCACTGGCATCCCAGGACAAGGTCCTGTGCGTGCAGGAATTGCCGTATCCGATTCAACTGCAGGAAATTATGCAGCAATTGGAATTTTGGTTGCTTTACTCGAGCGTGAACAATCTGGCAAAGGCCAATGGGTCCAATCCAATCTTTTGCAATCCATGATTGGTTTATGTGATTTCCAAGCGGCAAGATACTTAGTTGATCACGATATTCCTCCACAAGCAGGTAATGATCATCCCTTTTCAACACCCATGGGAGTTTATCAATCAGGCGATGGATACTTCAATTTAGGCGCTTCGGGTAATGGGCAATACTACGCCCTATGTGATGTATTAAATCGTCCTGATTTAAGAGATGATTCTGAATTACAAACATTAAAAGGGCGGACATCTAGACGAGAATTTGTCAACAATGAATTAAATAAAGAGTTCGTCAAACAAACAACCTCTTATTGGATTGAGAAATTGAATGAGAAAAGTATCCCCTGTGGTCCAATATACAATATGGCAGAGGTATTTCAAGATGCTCAAGTTGAGCATTTGGGAGTTGCTGTCAAAGTAACCGATCCAAAAAGAGGTCCTATAGAGTTAGTTGCAACCCCAATTAAGTTATCTAGAACCCCAGCGGCTGTTAGTTTTACTTTGCATGCTAAAGGGGCAGATAATTTAGAATTACTTCAATCACTTGGCTATAGCGAAGATGATATTAAAAAACTTCAAGAGAAAAAGGTTATATAAAAATGTCAGAAGAACAAATAAATGTTGGTGTACTAGATCATTACATTGCAAACCGAGTTGGCTATATTGTTTTTAACAACCAGTCAAAATTTAATGCTGTTAATTACGATATGTGGTGCGCCCTGCCAAAAATCATTGACTCATTTGTCAAGAATGATGAAGTCCGATTGATTGTTATCACTGGAGCTGGAGAAAAAGCATTTATCTCTGGAGCGGACATTTCTCAATTTGCTACCAAACGAACTGGGGATGCAGCGGCTGAATACAATAAAGCAACGGACGCTGGATATTTAGCAGTAGTAAATTGCCCAAAACCTACCATCGCTAAAATCAAGGGTGTTTGTATGGGTGGCGGTTTAGGCTTAGCCCTAAATTGTGACATTCGAATTTGTGCGGACAATGCCAAATTTAGAATGCCCGCAGCAAGATTGGGTTTAGGATATTCAATGGACGGTCTGAAGCGCTTCGTTGAAATCGTGGGAACAGCTAATACAGCTGATTTATTTTTCAGTGCCCGAATCTTTGATGGTCAAGAGGCTCAGCGTATTGGCTTAGTAAAACAAGTCATTGCAATCAATGATTTTGAGGAACAATTTAATCAGTATATTGACTTAGTTGCGATTAATGCACCAATTACGATTGCGGCAGCGAAACAAACTTTGATTGAACTGCGTAAAGCTGCTTCAGAGCAAGATGCTGAACTCGTAAAGTCCATGGTAGATGCCTGTTTTGCCAGTGAAGATTATCATGAAGGTCGAAAAGCTTTTATGGAAAAACGGATTCCTAATTTCCAAGGGAAGTAATCTTTTCTAATTTAAATAAAGCTCTTCGTCTATCAACAAAGAGCTTTATTTTTGGTTACTTGAATCGTTTTACTGAGTTTTAAATTAACTCATAATACCAATTTGCCATGGAACAAATTCGTAATCTCCGAGACCTAAAACCTCACTCTTAGACTGCTCTCCAGACGCAACTTTTAAGAATAACTCGAAGATTTTCTGACCCATTTCTTGCAATGTAGCGGTTCCATCTAAAATTTCTCCGCAGTTAATATCCATATCATCAGTCAAACGATGATACATCGGCGAATTGGTCGCAAGCTTGATACATGGTGCAGGTTTAGAGCCAAACATCGAACCACGACCCGTTGTAAAAGCTACTAAATTAGCACCACCCGCAATTTGCCCAGTAGCTGAAACCGGGTCAAAGCCAGGCGTGTCCATAAATACAAAGCCCTTAGCAGTAACCGGCTCTGCATATTTATACACAGCCATTAGTGGTCCTGTACCACCCTTCATGGACGACCCCAGTGACTTTTCAAAAATATTTGCTAAACCACCGACTTGATTACCTGGGCTTACTTGGCCATTTATTTGTACATCTCTTCCGACTGAATATTCGTCTTTCCACCAACGAATTCTTTCAATCAATTTCTCACCAATTTCACGATTAGCCGCTCTACGAGTTAAGGTATGTTCTACACCGTAAATTTCTGGTGTTTCTGACAAAATACCAGTGCCACCGTGACGTGCGAGGATATCAATCGCAGCTCCAAGCGCAGGATTCGCAGTAATGGAAGAGAATCCATCTGAACCACCGCACTGAAGTCCTACAGTTAAATGAGCGGCACTGACAGTTTCGCGTTTTACATCATTTGCCTTAGCTAATAGTGCTTTGACGGCATCGATACCAGCTTGAATTGTTTTAGTCGTTCCACCAGACTCTTGCATAATAAAAGTATGAAGGTTTGAGCCCTCTGTCAGGTTTTCCTGCTCCATTAATCCTTTTAATTGATTACGCTCACATCCTAATCCAATGATCAAGGCAGCAGCCAAGTTAGGATGCGTCGCGTAACCCGCCATAGTCCGACGCAATAACTGCATCGGTTCACCCGTCATTTCCATACCGCAACCAATAGAGTGACTAAATGCAACCACGCCATCGACGTTTGGAAAGTCCTTTAGACGCTCTGGAGTAAACCAAGCAGCAATCTTATTCACCACCGTTGCAGAGCAATTTACAGTTGACAAAATACCGATAAAATTTCGAGTGCCGACACGACCATTAGCGCGCACATACCCTTGAAATGTAGCCCTTTCGCTTTCTGGAATCATCTCGACAGGCTTAAACTCGCTAGCATGGGCATAATCACGATCAAATTCACGAAACTCAGTGTTATGGCTATGAACCATGTAACCTGGCTCAATGTCAGTATTAGCAAAACCAACCGTCACTGCATACTTTAGGATTGGCTCACCCTTGAGAATTTTTCTAGAAGCAATTTTATAACCTGCGGGTACTTGGCTTTTACAAGTCATGCTTTCGCTAGGAATATCTGCACCAATCGTCAAATCAACTCTGGCAACAACAATATTATCGTTTGGGTGCAAGCGAATAATTGAGCCGCTTAATTTTTTTTGGGTTGTTTCAATCATATTGAATTATCTCTTTAATCTTTTTTAATATGTTAAAAATTGCTAAAGTGTTATTTTACTCGCAACAATCATAGTGCTTTAAATTCACAAAACTCAGAAACCAGATTACGTAATTTGTTATTAAACGACTGGCGGGGCTTCATAACCTGGAATCTGAGATTCATCGATCAAATCAATTTGATCTGGTCTTAAAAATTTCTTTGCATATTCTAAATATACTTTCTCCCAAACAAACACATCAAAAATATCAGGATCAAGGTGTTTATCTAATTTCATTTTCCCTAAAATCATCAAAGCTTCACTTAATTTTTTACCTTTTTTATAAGGTCGGTCTGATGCGGTTAAAGCTTCAAATACATCAGCAATCGCCATACATCTTGCTTGAACTGACATGTCATCTCGCGTTAATCCCTTTGGATACCCTCTTCCATCCATTCTTTCATGGTGTCCTCCTGCATATTCAGGAACCCGCTGTAAATGTTTAGGCCAGGTTAAGTTTTCCAGCATTTCAATCGTAACTTCGATGTGATGATTAATAGTTTTGCGATCCAAGACGTTTAATGTGCCGGAACGGATCGATAAATTTTCTACTTCTTCTGCTGTAATAAAATCATGCGAGTTATTGAGGTAATCTTCCCATTGATGAGATTTGGCGATTTGATTGATTCTTTGAATCGAGGCGTCACTCATCCACTCTGAACCAATATTACATTCTTTTAAAAATTTCAGATCATCAATTAACTGATACTCAGATTTATGCCATTCCTCTTCAGAACATTGTCCTTTTAAAAACACAATTTCTAAATCACGACGAATAATTTCCAAACGCAATTCTAAAATGCCGATACGATCATAAATTTTTTCAAGTTTTGTTGCTTTATCAACAATATGAACTGGGGTGGAAACTTTGCCACAATCGTGAATTAGACCGGCAATATGTAACTCATAACGATCAGCATCGGTCATTTTGAAATCTTTCAAAGGACCTTTATCGTTATTGTTTACTGCGTCTGCAATCATGCTGGTTAATTCCGGAACACGACGACAATGCGCTCCTGTATAAGGTGACTTGTCATCAATGGCACCATTTATTAAATCAATGAATTCTCTAAATAAGTTCTCTAAACGAAACATCAGTAAGCGATTACTAAAGGCAATCGCTGCTTGTGAAGCTAGTGCCTCCAACACTTCTTCATCGTCAGAATCAAAAGGGATAATTTGATTTGTTTCTGAATCGAGAGCGTTGATTAATTGCAATACACCAATAATCTCCCCTTCGTGATCTTCCATCGGCGTTGTCAGAAAAGAAATAGATTTATATCCTCTTAATTCATCTGCTTGGTTCGGCGAAACCATATCAAAATGAAGTTCTTTGTATGCATTTGGGACATTAATCGTTCTATTTTCATGAACTGCTTGAGTTGCCTCAATGAAAAAATTAGGGGAACCATCTTTGTGATAAAGAGGTTTGTTTGGTATTTCAATCGTTTTTCCAGAAGTTCCACCCTCTTGAATATTGAGGCTTTTAATAATGAGAATCTCACATTGCAACTCGTGAGTCTCGGACATTAAATACAGAGTCCCCCCATCACAATTAGTGATATCAATGGCTGATAATAAAATTTCTTCCAACAAGCTTTCAAGATTTTTCTGGCTAGATAGCGCAATACCGACATGTACTAATTTATGGAAGTTTGTAACAAAATTATTCTCTGAGCTCATGCAAGGGTCCTATTGAATTTAAGGCTGGGTTTCAGCAATCATTGCTTATTAGTTGATAAAATATCAAGTAAATACTTACGAGAACTAAAGCACAATCGCTAAATAAAAATATCATTTAATTTGGCCCAAACTGGATAAGGGGCTTTTATATCCCTATTATATGAAATCCATATCAAATTTAGATAGTTACGGTCACAATTTTTCATTAAAATCCTACAACTTTGAACAATTTTTCTAACCCATGATTACAGTTAAGGTTTTGGGGTATTTCCTGAAACGGAAGCACTATTTGATTATCAAGCAATTCACACTATCAATCTTACTCTTGATTGTAGGGAATGAAAGCATTGCTCAGACTAATACAGTATTAGACTCCTACCTAAAAGAGAGAGCGAATGCTTTTTTAACTATTAATGGTTTGACACTGACGCCAGACGTAACCACTGGCTCTATTTCTATTTCGGATACAAAAACCCAAAACCCCAATTTGCAAATGACCTCCCTCGGTGGGGGCGGCACACTTTCACCCAATTTTCCTTTGTATGTTGAGGGGACAATTGCATTGAATCGATATGATCCATCTTTTGTGAATAGCGCTGGAGGAGTTTTACAGCGCATTCCTGTGCGGTGGAATAGCATTTCAGGTACAGGTGGGATTGGTTGGGATTTCCCATTAACTGATCAGCTTAAGTTTCGACCAATGGCGAATATTTCTTTAGGGCACGTTGAAAGTGATATTTCCATACTATCTCGATTGATCCAGTATAAATCAGGCAAGGATATAGACTTTTTAGATGGCGGTAGACTCAATTCGTATGGTCTAGGGGGTTCCATCATGTTAGATTATGAAGACTACCGCCCAGAAGAAGAAATTGATATTGAATTACGTTACACCAACATTAACCTAACTAGTATAAATACGAATTCTGTCGTAATGGGTAGTATGGATACTCAAAGTATTAGTTTATGGGCTAGGCGAAGAGTACCTTTGGGCTATGATTTGTGGGGAATGCCTTTTCGATCTGTCATAGAATTTGCCCATAACGAATTTCTGGGCGATATGCGAGGCGCTCTTGGTTTTAACTCGCTGACTTCTTTAGGTGCGGGCCTTGAACTCGATATCGAACAAAATGTCGTTTTCTTGACCCGTCTCAGAATGATGCTTCGATACGTATTTGGTGAAAATGTTCAAGGCTGGTCACTCGGTTTTGCAGCCAGTTTTTAACTGGGCGTTATCCCAGCAGCCTTAACGACCTTACTCCATCGATCAATCTCTGATCGAATAAAGTTGGCAAATTCTTCCGGAGTATCTAACTCGACATTTGCCCCAGATTTTTTTACTTCTTCTCGTGCAGAAGCAGACCCGAATGTCTCTTGAACGCCTTTATTTAAAATAGCTATGATCTCTTTGGGAGTTCCAGCTTTTGCAACGACACCATACCACTGCGTTGCTTCAAAGCCCTTTAACTCTGGAATACCTGACTCAGCAATCGTGGGCAATTTCGGTAAAGAGTCAATTCTTTTGATACTCGATACAGCAATCGGATTTACTTTTTCAGCCTCAATAAAAGGCATTAAGGGCGGAGATCCTGTCATGATCATATCAACCTGCCCACCAATGACATCCGTGACCGCCGGAGAAGTTCCTTTGTAAGGAATATGAATCACATCAATCCCCGTTTGCAATTTAAAGTACTCCATCGCAATATGAGCAGCACTTCCATTTCCACCGGAACTATAAGATAACTTACCCGGACGTGCTTTGGCATATTGGATTAATTCTGCGACCGTTTTGACAGGGATTTTTGAGTTCACAACTAGCACGTTTGTTACTTGAGCTATCTTAGAAATTGGTGCAATGTCTTTACGTGGGTCATAAGATAAGTTTTTAAACAAAGGCACATTAACTGCCAAATTACCGATGTTACCTAAATAAATTGTATATCCATCAGCAGGTGCTTTGAGCATTACGTCCATCGCAATTTGACCACTAGCACCTGGCTTATTTTCGATGATGACTGGTTGCTTATAAATTTCAGTTAGTTTATTCCCTAACATTCTTGCAAAAATATCTGTCGATCCACCTGGGGTATACGGAACTAATAAGCGAATCGGTTTATTAGGATAGGAGTTTTGACAAAATCCGACCATTGAATAAGTCATCAATACGATTGTGAGTAATTTTTTGAAGATATTTTTCATGATGCCTAATAATGTAAATTGAAGTCTCATGATAATGCTTCGAGTGAAAATTGCAACATTGGAACTCTCCAATAACGCATTTGTTTTACTTGAGAATAGCTAAGGAACTTAGTCTCAAGTTAATGAAGTTACATGACCACTTCCGATCAACCATCAATCCATTTACTTATTAAGAGAATTAACAATATCTGGAATGGTGTGGCCTTCAAGAATTTTTCGACTTAAATCATCCTCAAGACGAGCTTTTTTTTGGGCTAAAAGTAACACTTCTTCGACATGTTTTCTAGGTATAAAACAAACTCCTGACTCGTCAGCGACTACCAAATCACCTGGATTAACAAGCACATTACAGATGTAAACAGGCCCATTAATCTCTTCAGATTGAACCCGCCATTTTCCCGTTATAGGAGTGACTCCCTTAGACCAAATCGGGTATTCAACGGCTTTGAAGTCTGCGACATCCCTCACCACGCCATCTACAATTGCGCCTAGCTCACCTTGGCGCTTACCCATGCGCCCACCAACGCCACCCATATTAGAGGCTGTTTGTACGCCTTGAATCACTAAAACATCGCCCGGTTGAGCTAAATTGTGGCATTCTGCTTCTGCCATTAAGTTCTTTTTACCCTTCATAATCTCGGAAAAGTCTCCTTGCCGTTCAACATTTCTCAAGGTTAAAGCAATACCAACAAGGTGTTTTCCAGGAATAATACACTTGAGGACTGAGCCCGGAATAGCTCCTGGTATTCCTAACTCATCCAAAGCATCTGAAACTGCACAAGTACAATCTCCCAACGCTTGAAATGCACTCAGAATATCTTGATGAATACGTGGTATTTCTATTAATTTAATTTTCTGGAGATCAATTTTTCCAGTCAATTGTTTGGGTTGTGAACTCACTTAAGACTCCTGTGTTGTGAGAGGAGTTCTTAATTCAGGGTGGTTTTCGAGATACTCAATTAATAGCCCCTTTAAACCCTCTTTCTCAATCATATTTTTGACCCCTTGATCCATCCCACAAAAAGACATAGAGG